>JAPUJU010000054.1 GCA_027296025.1 bacterium | reverse complement strand
ACAGCGAAATCGATTTCATCGTCGGGCATGACAGCTACCGGGAACTGCCACGCCTGATTCAAGAGAACCGGCTGAGCGGCGAGAAGGCGTATGCGCTGAGTTTATCTCGCACGGAGACCTACTCCGGGGTCGATCCTCTTCGTAGCAGTGGCGTGAACGCGTGGGTAGCCGTGATGCGTGGGTGCGACAACATGTGCACGTTCTGCGTTGTACCCTATACCCGTGGCCGCGAGCGAAACCGTGATCCCGAAGGCGTTGTCGCAGAGGTGAGCTCGCTCGCAAATGCTGGCTACAAACAGGTGACGCTGCTGGGTCAGAACGTTAACTCGTACCGGTACAAGGGCACCGACTTCGCCGACCTTATGCGCATGGCAGCAGACGTCGACGGGATCGAGCGCGTTCGATTTACGTCGCCGCACCCGAAAGATTTTCCCGAGAAACTGCTGCACGTGATAGCCGACCACCCGAACTGCTGCAACCACGTCCACCTGCCCGTTCAGTCGGGCAACGACCGGGTGCTCGAAGCCATGAAGCGCACGTACACACGCGAATCGTTTACCGAACTCGCCGACCGCGTTCGCGATATCATTCCGGGCGTCGCTCTGTCGACCGACGTCATCATCGGATTCCCGACGGAAACCGATGCGGAGTTCGAGGACACATACCACGTGATGGAGGATTTGCGCTTCGACTTTGCATTTATTTTCAAATACTCCGAACGGAAAGGGACGTACGCGGAGCGCAAGCTCCCCGACGATGTCGCGCCGGAGAAAAAGACGGAACGGATTGTCCGTCTGGTGGAGCTGCAGAAACAGATTACCGGAGAGAAAAATCGGGAGCTGGTCGGTCAAACACTCGAGGTGCTGGTCGAGCAGGAAGCGAAGAAAGAGGCCGACAAACTGATCGGCCGTACGGATTCTTTCAAGCCAACCATATTTCCCCGCGAGCACTACGCCGTCGGCGATCTCGTGAACGTGCGAATCGAAAACTCGCGCGGCGCCACACTGTACGGTACGGCCGTCGACTCGACGCTCGCCGTGGCCGGGGACCGTTAGGACGACAGAGTTCATGACACACAACACGAAGAGGCATCCCATGGAAGGCTCCGATACGTCCGTGACGATGTGGGCGCTCGTTTACGACACGAAAAAGGACGGCTGGGACTCGAGCACGGGGTTGCGCAAGGAGCGAGTTCCGCGGCCGCGCCTGGATGAGGCGGAGGATTCGTTCGATGCGGAAAACGTAATCGTGAGGTTACAGTACACGGGCTTCTGCGGGTCGGACCGGGGGTTGTGGTTCCGGCAGGCCTTCAAACGGATGATCTACGAGTCGCTGGAGGCGGAGGGAAAAACGACCCGGATCATAGGACACGAACTGCTCGGAGAGGTGTCGGAGGTGGGGTCAGTGGTCGCGAGTCGCTATGGATTCAGTGTAGGGGATCTGGTCGCGGCGGAATCACACATTACGTGTGGCAAGTGCCACAACTGCCAACAGGGTGACCGCCACGTGTGCGAGAGAGAGCGAATTATCGGGTTCAGCCGCGACGGGTGCTTCGCTGAGTACATCAAGCTGCCCGCCGAGGTGCTCTGGCATACCGACCGCAACAGGATCCATCCCATGGTCGGCGCCATTCAGGAGCCGTTCGGCAACGCGGTTCATGCTGCCACGAAAGTTGATCTGCGAGGCAAGCGCGTCGCGATTTTCGGGACTGGCCCCATCGGGCTGTTCACGACGTTGACCGCGAGGGCGATGGGCGCTTCGAAGATCATCGGTATCGAACCGAACGAGGAAAACGCCCGGCTGGCGGAACGTTTGGGGATCGATGAGGTGGTTCGCTTCACGCCAAACAAGGACTGGCGTAGCGACCCCGACGTGGTGAAAGCGGTGCAACGGTTCGGCGAAAACGAAGACGGCGTGGATGTTGCGTTCGAAATGGCCGGCTACAACTCATCCCTCAACAACGCGATTGCGTCCACTCGTCAGGGCGGTGACGTGATTCTCTTCGGAATCAAGAGCGGCGATTTTCAGTTAGAGAACTTCTCCCAGATTATTGTTCGCGGGATTTCTCTTCACAGCGTGATCGGGCGGCAGATTTTTCAGACGTGGGAAGTTACGCGTAGACTTCTCGAGTCCAAAGAAAATCAGATTCACGATCGGCTCTTCAACGTTATCCTGAACGAGGGCCACGATACCGTCGTCCACATCGACGACTACAATATCGAGGATTTCGAACAGCGCATTATGAGCCACCCCAAAATGCTCATCAAATGGTCGTAGCTTCGGCTCGGCTGGTTACAGGAGGACAAGACGATGTACGGGGCATTGAAAGACATTCTTTCAAAGGAAATCCAATCGATTCGCGAGCAGGGACTGTACAAAGAGGAACGGTTGATTCTCGGCCCCCAGGGAGCGGGCATTCAGGTCGAGGCGGGGAAGGTGGTCAACTTCTGTGCGAACAACTATCTCGGACTGTCGTCCCATCCGAAAATCATGGAGGCGGCTCGCCGCGGGCTCGAGAAGCGCGGCTATGGGATGTCCTCCGTACGGTTTATCTGCGGCACCCAGGACATTCACCGGGAGCTCGAGAAGAGACTCGCCGCGTTCCTGGGGATGGAAGACACCCTTCTCTATAGCTCGTGTTTCGACGCGAACGGCGGTCTGTTCGAAACGCTTCTCGACGACGGCGACGTCATCATCAGCGACCAGCTCAATCACGCGAGCATCATCGACGGCGTACGCTTGTGCAAAGCGGATCGTAAACGTTTCGCGAATTCAAACATGCACGAACTCGAAAAAATCCTGAAGGCGTCAGGCGAGTGCAGGCTGCGAATGGTCGCAACCGACGGCGTATTCAGCATGGATGGGAACATCGCGCAGCTCGACAAGATCTGCGATCTCGCCGAGAAGTACGACGCGCTGGTCATGGTCGACGATTCGCACGCGACCGGCTTCGTGGGCGAAACGGGGCGCGGAACACACGAACACCGCGGCGTGATGGGCCGGGTCGACATCATCACATCGACGCTTGGCAAGGCAATGGGAGGAGCATCGGGCGGGTTTACCAGTTCGCACAAGGAGGTCGTCGAGTTTCTCCGGCAGCGGTCGCGGCCTTATCTCTTTTCGAATTCTCTGGCGCCGTCGATCACAATGGCCACCATGGCGACGCTCGACCTCCTGCAGGAATCGTCAGATCTTCGAGACCGGCTCAACGACAATACGATGCACTTCCGGTCGGAGATGACGACGGCGGGGTTCGATATAAGGGAGGGCACACACCCGATCGTGCCGATCATGCTCGGCGACGCGAAACTCGCGCACGACGTTGCCCGTGATCTCCTCGACGAAGGGATCTACGTAATCGGTTTCAGCTTTCCCGTCGTTCCGAAAGGCGAGGCGCGCATCCGTGTCCAGTTGTCCGCGGCACACTCACGCGAGCAGGTCGACCGAGCCATTGCAGCGTTCACATCAGTCGGGAAGAAATACAACATTCTAAAAAATTGAGGTACGGTCATGATTCAGTCCGCGTTTGTTTTTTCTTTCTTGTGTGCATTTCCAATATTGGCAAATGCAGATACGTTCGGCCGGCATTGGTACGACGGCAAAGCGGAAATGAACGGTTACCGGCTCACGATTTCCCGCTATG
>JAPUJU010000053.1 GCA_027296025.1 bacterium | reverse complement strand
TAGTTCCCGATAAAGTTTCCCGTGAGGTAGCCGAGACGGAGGCGGGTACGGAATTCCGTTAGACGGTCGAGAGTGTCTGTCTCCACGACCGAATACTTTTCAGCAAATGAATCGAATCCCGCTTCGACGGACCCGAAGATACGTCCGGCGTTGGCCGGCGAAGGAAATGTGAGGAAAAACAGGGGTAGGAGCGCAAGCGCGAAAGGCCGTAGATCAGCCCCCCGCCTGCTTGACGAGGTGAATACCTTCTTCGATGAACTCCAGAGCAAGGGCATATTCTCGTTCCAGGTAGAGTTCTTTGCCAATTTGATGGAGCTCGTTCGCTTCGGCGAGGATAGCAGTGGGGAAATCATCCTCCTGGGAACGATTCGCTATCAACTCCTCGAGGTGAATGATAGCGACTTCGCACGCCAGCTCCAGGCGATCCTGTTCGTCAGTACTCTCCAGGGCCGGCCCGGAGCTACCCCCCTGCGGCGAGCACCCCATCTGGGCCAACCCTACAAAAAACAAGAGAGCCATTCCCGTGCAAAAAGGAATGCATCTAATTGTCGTCATTGGTCAACATTCGCAATGCACGCCTCGCGAGATTTCGTGCGAGTTTCGTGTGCGCAAGCGACGACCTGAGTTTTCCTTCGTTGAGGTCCCGCCAGGCCTTGTCCTGTTGACTCGTGGCCCGGTCCAGCAATTCATGCGACGTGCCGGGAGCGGTTCCGGCAAGATGCTCCCTGAGGTTCGTGAGGACCGCGTCAGTCTCCCCAAGCGCAGCGCGGACGCGTTCGACATCCAGGTCTGATCTTAGCGAACCCAGAGCATCCTTCAGGATGCGACGTGCCCGGAGCGTCGACTTGAGCGCGCGCTCGTACTCTCCGCTCGACAACTCGCTCTTCGCCCGGCTCTGCAGCTCACTCGCCTGCTCAATTCGGTTGCGCACCACATCGTACTCCGCCTGGCGTTCCACCGCCTGCTCGAGCAGCATGTCGGTCAGGTGGATCGCCCGCTCGACGTTCTCCGGTTTTGCGCTGGCCGACGCGAGACGAAACGCCTGCATCGCGATGTTTCTCGCGTTGCGGGTCAGATCGACCGAGATCAAGTAATGATGGGCGTGGAACTGCTCCCGCGCCTTGCGCTGCACGTCGACGGCCTCGCCGAACATACGAAGCGCTGTGCCACGATCGGCTCGATTAAGGTGTTCGCCCAGCCGTTCGAGTGCGCGGTCGGTCTTGTCCAGCTCGCGGAGGACGGCTTCCGGATCGACAAAATCCCGTTTGAGCATCGTGATCGCCCGCGTGGACAGCTGATCCGATGAGATTGCGAGCCGAAGCGCCGCGTTGTAAAGATGCTCTCTCATAACATCGCGCGAGCGAAAAAGCTGCTGCCGCGATTCTTCCAGAAGCCGGACCTCGGGCCCCTGTACGTTGGCCCCCATTTCATCGACGAGGCGGTAGGCGCGGTCGAGTTTGTTACGCGCGCGATCGATTGCTTTGGCGGCGTTTTCCTCGAGTCTTGCATCCTGTTTGGCTAGAGCAATCGTTTGAAAGATCACCTCGCGCGCACGCGTCGCCGCCCTCACGGCGGCAAGCAGCTTGCTGGCATCGCGGTTCTTGATGGAAGCCTCGTGAAGCATTGCGGCTATACGCAACGATGTACGGGCTTTGGCGCTGTTGGTTTCGCTGACGAGCTCACGCGCCGTGGCGAGCAACTCGGCGTTTCGCATGATCGCGTCGTTGAGGTTCTGCAGGTTGTCGCCGACCTGTCCATAGACAGGATACTGGCCGGAGACAACGAGGAAGCAGGCGAGTACTGCAAGTATGATGGTTCGGTGCGATGGCATTCGTTTTCTCCTTCACCGCTCTACCTGCGAGCGGTTTGGGCGGGAGGGCCCGCTCCGGAGGGAGATACACGCAAACGACGTACCAGAGCCCGGCGGAGCCCCGTCTGACTTTGTATCCCGTTTAAAAATAATGGGTTGCAATCTATCCCGGCATTGCGGAGCCGCGGACAACCTGCCTCGGCACACTCCCGGGGTGTCCCTGTGAGTTCAGCCATTGCTCCTAGGTGTTCACCTCGTCATCGAGTTGATATCGTTCCAGGCGCCCGTACAATGCCCTCCGGGTAATCCCCAGGAGGCGCGCCGCCTCGCTTTTGTTGCCCGCCGAAATCTTCAGCGCTTTATGGATCATGTGTTTTTCCATCTCATCGAGGTTCAGTCCCTCGGGAGCCCCGTCCGTGTCGGCCGACTGCTTCAGAGTCGTCAGCAGAATATCCTCCTCGGCAATTTTCCCGCTCGGACGCACGATCGTTGCGCGCTCCAGAACATTCCTGAGCTCACGCACGTTTCCGGGCCAGTGGTAAACCTGTAACTTGCGCAGCGCGTCTTCACCCAGGTCGCTCCCTTTTCTTCCCATTTGCTCGAGTAGATAACGGCCGGTGTCACCAATGTCTTCACGGCGATCCCGCAACGGTGGCAGCGCGATGGGAAAAACGTTGAGACGATAGTAGAGATCTTCCCGGAACGTGCCCTCTTCGAGCGCCTCTTCTAGCGGCTGGTTCGTCGCGGATACCAGGCGAATATCTACCTTTACTTCCTTCTCACCGCCGAGTGGCGTGACGCGATATTCTTCGAGAACACGAAGTAGTTTCGATTGCAGTGACATCGGCAATTCGCCGATTTCATCCAGGAAGAGCGTGCCGCCGCTGGCCAGCTGAAAGTGGCCAAGCTTACGCCTGGTCGCACCCGTGAACGCCCCTCGTTCGTATCCGAACAGCTCGCTCTCAAGCAACGTTTCGGGAATCGCCGCACAATTGATCGCGATAAAAGGGCCTCGGGCCCGTCTTGAAGTCTTGTGGACAGCGTTCGCAACGAGTTCCTTGCCGGTGCCGCTCTCTCCTCGAATCAGCACGGGTGCTTCGGATGCTGAGACGTCCTGGATGAGTTTCTTCACGGCGCGGATGGCATCGCTGGTGCCGACAATCCTGTCGTCGAGGCCTGAAGCGATGTAAGAACGGAGCCCCTCGTTTTCCTCTCGAAGCCTCCGCGTACTCTCGATCCGTTCAATCAGGAGGAGCAGTTCTTCGGTGTTGAACGGCTTGATGATGTAGTCATAGGCGCCGAGCCGCATAGTCTCAATCGCTGTCTCGACGGACGCGTAGGCCGTCATGACAACGACGTCCGTATGGGGTGATGCCTCTTTCATTTTTTTGAGAAGCGTGATCCCGTCCATCTCGTCCATCCGCAGGTCGGTAATGAGGATGTCTGGCGGATTCTGCCCAGCCCGGTCCAGTGCTTCCCGACCGGTTGTGAGCCCCAGAGCGTCGTGCCCGGCATCGACCAGTTCGGCCTGCAGCAGCTTGCAGATTTTTGCTTCGTCGTCGACAATTAGTATGCTCGCCATGCAGACAACCTTTGCCGTTCGATCAGGCTCCGGACGCAAGCGGAAAAGAGATCGTTACCTCGGTACCTTTTCCGGGTTCGCTCTCGATGTTCAATGTACCATGATGCTCTTCCACGATGTTACTCACGATATTCATCCCGAGTCCACTCCCGTGCTTCTTCGTTGTGAAGAACGGTTTCGTGATTTCCTTGAGGTCCTTTGCCGGGATTCCCCCGCCGTTGTCGCGAACGATTACGTCCGCCGCCCTCGCTCGTCTGACGAGCGTGACGCTGACTTCACCGTTGCTGTCAACGGCCTGCAGCGCGTTCAGGAGGATATTCAGAATTGCCTGCTGGATTCGCTTGTCGTCGCCTCGAACGACCAGTTCCGCATCAGGGATGCTTGTTGTGACGTCCACCGATTTTTCGGCGATCTCGACCTCAAGAATCCGCAGGCACCGTCCAACGATCGGGGGCAGTGGGTGCGGCTCGTGGATCTGTTTCTCCGCTTTTGCGAAGTTTAAATACCCGGTGAGAATACGATTAAGCGAATCAACTTCCTCGGATATGTACGAGAACACCTCGTCATTCTTGTTGTACTTTCTCTCGAGCCGCTCGGCAGACGTTTTGATGATGCTTAGGGGATTGCGAATCTCGTGTGCAATACCGGCAACCATGCGACCCATGGTTGCAAGGTTTTCGCCCTGAATGATCGCCGCCTGGGCCTTATCAAGAGACACGGTCTGACGATAGAAAAAGAACGCCAGAAGGGCGACGATGATGATGCCTGCAACGTTGATCACAATGAGGGAAGTTCCCATCGCCCGCAACACGTCGAAGTACGATGCACCTGCCTCAACGCCGAGAATGCCGATAACGTCCCCGTCGTTTCCGATCACAGGAGCGTAGGCACTCTTGAGGTAGATATTTTCCGACTGGTAAAGGTTCGTCGAGGCCGGCAGTCCGGACCGGGCAAGCGTTACCGCGCCAATGTCCAGGTCGACGAACGGGTTCGGTTCGCCCGGCTCCGTGACGTTGCTGATGTCGACAACGGTGATACCGTCCACAGTCAGCAGTACGATGTTAGACAGCAGATTCTCCATCTTGACACTGTAGAGGAGCGTATAGAGCGACGGACCGAAGGCGCCGGGTTCGATACCGCGATCCGGGACGTCGATCGCGATCGCGTGGGAGAGTGTCATCGCAATCGACTGCAGACGTTCTCCCAGCTCATTGTCCAGATGGGTGCCGGCACGCTTGTAGAGAGTGTACGTGGAGATGGTCAGGACCAACAGGAACCCCGCAAGAAATCCCGCAATGAGCGCGATCCGTCCTCTCGATGATACCCATTTCTGCATATCGGTTTCCGTGACAGGGTCTTGATGGATAGTAGGGTGAATACCCTCTTTTCTGCAAGATGCGTTCCCAGCAAAAAACCCCGGCGCCAGGCGTCGGGGTCTTTGCAACTATATATGATGAAGTCGCGGCTACCGTACCACAACAAACTTGCCGATGAATCGCTTGAACGCCGGATCGTCGGATTCGACGGAGTACAGATAAACGCCGCTCGTGATGTCCTGCGCGTTTCGACTCACGAGGTCCCAACGAACGGTTCCGACGCCGGTTGTGCCGTCAAAGGGCAGCGCGATCACAAGATCCCCGGGGAGCGTGTACACGCGAACGAAGCCCGTTGACATGGGAAGGTTCCGGAACTCCACCTTGAGGCCGGTGGGGTCGTCGTTGTTCGGTACCAGCGTCCACGCCTCCATCGACTCCTTGGTCGCCGGGTTCGGCACGACGTAGATGTTGCCCGGGTCGTAGTTGTAGGCGGGCTGGGACGTCGTTTTCGGCTCGACGAACATGAAGTTCCCGGACGGATCGCCGATCTTACCTTCGAAGAAATTGCCGTTATCGTCGATACCGTGATCGAGCGCGGTGACACTGTAGAAGTATGGGCGCCCAAGATGCATCGATTTGTCCACGTACGAGAAGTACTGACGTCCGGTCGACAGATCTCCGAACTCAAAGCGCGCAAGCGCCATCAGCGTGTCACAGACTTGCTCCGTGACACCCTGCGGGCAGGGCGGATCCTCCCGTGGGAATTCCTGGAGCTGTTCCTTGATCGAATCAATGAAGTCGCGTTTCTGGCCCTGTGACAAAATGTGCGACAGGGGTTCGTAGCGATAGCGGTCCAGTCCGACGTCATTGCCGAAATTGTTGATCTTATCCGCCTGGAAAATCAGTTTCCAGAGGTCGCCGGGCGGTCCGTTCGCCTTCGATGTTCCCTCCGGCCGGGTCCAGTTGTCCGCGCGCCACACACGGTATCCCTCGAAGTCGAACTTCTGTGTCTTCACGTCGGGCACCGTCTCGCTGAAGTTATCCCAGTAAATGACGACGCCATCCTTGGAGTGGTCGTCGATGCGCATCACCGGAGGCGGTGGAGCCGTACCAACGATCCAGTTGAGCCGGCTTTCTTTGCCGTCGACGCCTGTGCGATAGAGGAGGCTGTCCGCATCGCTGTAACCGCACGCGATCTGGAAGAGAGCCTCTTTCGCACAGTCGTTGTTGACCCACAAGATGGTTTCGCGCGGGACGGATATCGGCAGCTGGTCAGGGAAGAGACAAGTGTCGATAGCCGCCTCGACTCCCTGTCCTCCGGGAACGCCCGTCTCACGACCTGCGATGCCCGTATCGTCGTCGAGGTCGAGGTTGAACCATGCGCCATCGTAGGTGAGCTGGGCGCTCGCCGCGTTGGCGACTGCGTCGAGCCCGGCGCCTACAACAAAACAGACCTGGAAGATGAGGACGCTGTCCGGAAAGAGTTCGGAAAACGGTCCGGCGCTGACGAGCATTCGATAATCGCGTGGTACCAGTGCGTCGCGCTCGATCGTCTGCTGGGAGAGAAGTTCGTACCGTTCGAAATCGTTGCCCGGGTCGCCGCCATCCTCGAAGGCCTGACTACCCGCGAAGTTTGCGTAAGTGCTGATACCGACTCGCTGGGGCGCAAACTCACCCGTCGGGTCGGTCGTGTGTCCGAGAAACATCACACCGAAGTAGCCGAGCGTCAAGCCTTCGTCGCCGTCCCCGTCGAACGTAAACGCAATGTCGATCTGGACCGGTCCGAGGTCGGTGCAAAAACCGGCACGAACGCTCGCGCCGTCACGTCGTCCTCGAAGTAGCGGTCGCGATCACGGGGACCCGCATCACAGTCCGCAAAAAAGCCGATGTAGAGATCTTCGAGAATGTCGTTGCCGATGTTTTGAATTCTGAATTCAATCCCGACGAAGTCGTCGAATCGATCTTCTTCCCACTGGTAGCTTTCCTGGCGGACCATGAGGCCGAGGGGGTTGTGTTCCGGAAAGATCTGTAATGCAACCGCCTGGTCGTCCGTGTACCAGCAGCTGAACATCTGCTTGGAGACGGCCGCGAAGTCCTCATCGACAAGGCCGTCGCCGTCGTCATCCCGGCCGTTCAGCCAGTCCTCATCGATAAGGCCATCCTTGTCGTCATCGGCATCGGGCGAGGGCTGGCGGGTACCGCCCTTGGCGCCTTCTGCAGTCCGGTAGATGATTTCCAGGGGATCCTGCGTGGGACGAAATTCCGTTTGAAACGCTGCGGTGGTTACGGCGGGGACGCCGCTCTTCAGGGCGCCGATCCAGAGGCCGGAAGCATAAAGGTACTCAATGCCGCTTCCTGCGGGCCACTGAGCGGACGGTTGTGAGGAAAATGTGTTTGCCGAACCCGGCAACGATCCGAAGTTACCCCAGTTTCCGACGTGCATGTGGAGCTCGCCAACGTTGTGAACGTTCGATCCGTCCAGAACGAGGACGCGCTGGAGCCCGTCGAATGCCTTTTTATCCTTCTTGGTCGTTGGAACCCATCGCGCAAACGCCACCGAAGGCGCTATCATAAGCATAGTGACGACAACGAGATATGCTATTAGCTTCTCTCTCATGCGTCCTTCCTTTGTGTTTGTCTCGACATTTGCAATCTGAGAATGCGTGGTGGGGTATCATGTAAATTAAGCACATGGAAAGGCGCGAAGTCAAGCGTTTTTGAATCCTCGCTGAGTCGCCGTACCGTATGCGATTACACGCGTTACGATTCTCGGCAGAACCCGTCGGAAGGGACTCCGGTGCCTCGAAGACCGTCTTCGACGCTCTCTACCCTGGAACCGTTGTCGGCCGGGCGTGTATGTCTATCAGCGTAACGGCATTGATATCTTCCGGTTCTACACCTATTATTACGCTCTTTCGGAAAGGAAGGCCGTTCGATCGTGCGACATCCCCGGAAAATCTTCACGACCGTGGTGGCGTGTGTCGCCGCAGTTCTCACCGTCGGTTGCTCCGAAAGCGAGCGATCGTTGACGGTCGTTTTCTCCAACAACATGGTCGGTGAGATCCGATCGTGTGGCTGCGCGGCCAGGGATTTTGGCGGGCTCGGTCGCCGGGCGACGTTTCTGAACCTGGAGCGCCTTGAGACCGATGACTTCCTCCTGCTCGAAGGCGGTGACTTTTTTGGCACCGATCTCAACTATGGAGAGGAGAAAGCCGGCCTGACGTTGCAGTCGATGTCGTTCATGGGATACGACGGTATGGTTCTCGGGGAAAAAGATCTGACGTTCGGCCTCGACTACATCGTCGAGAAATACAAGTCGCTCCGGCTCCCGATCGTTATCGCGAACGTCTACTACGAAGACTCGGGCGACCGCGTTTTTCCGGCAAGCCGGATCGTCAAGCTTTCCAACGGGCTGCGTATCGGTCTTGTAGGAGTTATGGGAGACCGTCTCAAGCTGCAGCAGGACGCAGACCGCATCCGCATCGATCCTCCCAGTGAGGCGGCTCTCGCCGAAA
>JAPUJU010000052.1 GCA_027296025.1 bacterium | reverse complement strand
TTCTATTAATGTTTGATCGGTAGCAGCACTGGCCGCAGCTTTAGATTCCCAGCGCGCCACTGATTTTAAGAAACCCATGGTTTTTGGTTCACCTCCAATTCAATAGACGTTCCAAAAGCTAGAAAGCCGCGACGCCGACCTCGGCAACCTGTTCGTCCTGGGTGACCGACCCGCCACTGACTCCGATCGACCCAACCACCTTGCCGCTTTCATTGCGCAGCGGAATGCCTCCACCGAAGAGAACGATGCGCCCACCGTTCGTGTTGTGGAGGCCAAAAAGGGGCCCTCCGGGTTGCGCTGCGCCGGCCAGGTTCTTGCTTTCGGTATTGAAGGCTCGAGCCGTGTAGGCTTTGTTGATCGAGATATCGATCGAGCCGAGAAACGCATCGTCCATCCTGACGAAGGCTTTTAAGTGTCCTCCCGCGTCAAGTACGGCGATATTCATTGCCACGTCGATCTCTTTCGACTTCTTCAGGGCCGCGGCGATCACCTTCTGCGCCCGCTCGAGCGTCACGGTCTTGGAAACCGATGTCGACGAGCTCTGCCCTTGGCTGTTGCTCGAGGCGGCGGGCCAAAACGCGACGAGAAGCGCCAGCAATAAGGTGCGTCCCACCGCGCTGGAAGGATTCCTGCTTAGCTTCATGATCGGTTCTCCTATGATCTTCATTCCGGCACTTTCGGATTCGGGTGTTGGCATCTTGACATTAGACGCAGAGCTGGCTTCGCCTCCCACAAAGACAGGCGACGACCGAGCGATTTCGGTTCTCCGAGTCGAAGAGAACGGGTAGGATAGTGGAGTTCCGGCGCGTTCTTGTAGCAAAGGAAGGATGCCGACGAATAGGTATAGCAGATGAGCGCAGGGTGACGATTGCGTAATTATCTCATGAACCCTCACGCTTTCCAACGCGCGGTCGGCTCGATTCTGGCTATCGCGACGGTTCTGCTCCTCGAAGCGTCGCTGCGAGCTGGTGAATCGGATGGGGCGATCGCCCACTACCGCCACGTCATCCAGCCGATCCTCGAAGAATACTGTTACGACTGCCATGACTCGGGCGCGAAAAAGGGAGGGCTCGAACTGGATGCATCTCCCGACAAACTGCTGCCAAACCAGGAACTTTGGCTGGCTGTGCTCAATAATCTGCGGGCTGGCATCATGCCGCCGGCCCGGAAGGAAAAGCCTTCGGCCAAAGACGCAAAACGCATCACCGACTGGATCAAGACCGATGTGTTTCACGTCGATCCCAAGAATCCCGATCCCGGGCACGTCACGGTTCGGCGTCTGAACCGCCTGGAGTATCAGAACACCGTTCGCGACCTCGTGGGTTTCGAGTCCTCAGAGATTATTTTTCCGCCAGACGATACCGGATTTGGTTTTGACAACATCGGCGATGTGTTGAGCCTGTCCCCGCTGCTGCTCGAAAAATATCTCCAATCCGCCAAAACCATCGTGGCCGCGTCCGTTCCGACGGTGCGACAGGTCGTTCCAAGGCAGCAGCTCACCGGAAACGACTTCAAGACGGACGACGGCGACGACGGGTCGCGGATGGCGTACGACAAATCCGCGACCGTTCGCAAGACGATCCAGATCGAGCACCCGGGAAAATATGTCTTGCACATCAAAGTCATGCTGAAGGGATCCTTTGACTTCGACTCCAGCCGCTGTCAGGTGACTTTTGCCGCGGATGGTCAGGAACTGTACAAAGACAAGTATGCATGGGAAGAACGAAAGTCCGTCCACTATCGTTTCGATCGGCAATGGCAACCCGGTGGTCATCAACTGGTCTTTTCAGTTCAGCCGCTGGAAAACGTCAAGGTCGAAGAGAAAGCATCGCCGACCGTCGGAGGCCGGACCTATGTGAATTTCCACATACTTTCAGTCGCGGTAGAAGGCCCGGTCGACCCGATTCGTTGGGAACACCCCAAGAGCTACCTACGGTTTTTCCCTCGTGATGAACCTCCGTCGGATGCGCAGGAATTACGTGAGTACGCTCGCCAGGTGCTGTTTCCGTTCGTGCGGCGCGCATTTCGCCGCATACCTGACGAACGCGTACTGGATCGGTTAGTCGATCTGGCTGAGCGGGAATATCGACGTCCGGACAAGACGTTCGAGGCGGGTGTCGCCCAGGCGATGGCCGCGGTCCTGGCTTCGCCACGCTTCCTGTTCCGGATTGAATCGCCGGATCCGTCCAGCGGCGACGCACGGTTTCCGCTGATCGACGAATACTCTCTGGCCTCGCGCTTGTCCTACTTCCTCTGGTCCACCATGCCGGACGATGAACTGTTGGGGTTGGCGGAGCGCGGTGAGTTGCGTGCCAACCTGGACGCCCAGGTTGCGAGGATGCTCATCGACCAGAGGTCGAGCGCGCTCGAACGGAACTTCGTTGGCCAATGGCTGCGGGCTCGTGACGTGGAGCGCGTGCCGGTGAATGCCGCCGCGGCATTGGGATTTCAGAAGGAGCTTGAAGAGGTCACCAGTGTCTTCCGGCGACGATTCAATTCGAAAGCCGATAGCAGCAATCCGGTCACGGATGAAGAACTGGCGGAGGCGCGGAGAAAGAGCCGGGCGCTGAGGCCGATCACCGAAAAGTTTAATGCGGCGACGCGCATCGCGATGAGACGCGAAACGGAGATGTTCTTTGGGCACATCATGCGAAACGACCGCAGCCTGCTGGAGCTCGTCGATAGTCGATACACGTTTGTCAACGAGCGACTGGCGGAGTTGTACGGTATCGAAGGGGTGAAGGGCGCGGAGATGCGGCTGGTGAAATTGCCCCCGGGCAGTCCGCGCGGCGGCGTTCTGACGCAAGGCACCATGTTGTCCGTTACGTCGAATCCGTCGCGCACATCACCAGTCAAGCGAGGAGTCTTCATACTGGAGAACATCCTGGGCACTCCCCCGCCACCACCGCCATCGGACGTCCCGGAACTCGAGGCGGCGGCGAAGGAGTTTGGCGATGAAGAGCCGACGCTGCGCGAAGTCCTGGAGATTCATCGCAAGTCGAAACTCTGCTCCTCGTGCCACGCGCGGATGGATCCTTTGGGGCTGGCTCTCGAAAACTTCAACGCGATCGGCATGTGGCGGGACACAGAGCATGGTCAACCCATCGACGCCACCGGAAAGTTGATCACCGGCGAGTCGTTTCGGAACGTTCGCGATCTGAAACGCATTTTAGTTGAGCATCACGCCAGCGATGTCTATCGTTGCGTCACCAAGAAGATGATGACTTACGCGCTCGGGCGAGGGCTGGAGAAGTACGACGAATTCTCGGTGGATCAAATCGTGGACGATCTGGAGGAAAGTGGAGGTCGTTTCAACACACTACTGATGGGGGTTGTGAGGTCCGCCGCGTTCCAGAGGCAGCGACGCATGCC
>JAPUJU010000051.1 GCA_027296025.1 bacterium | reverse complement strand
AGGAAATATTTCGCTCCGTCGTTCAAGCGGCCGACCGTCTCTATCGCGTGAAGCGCGTTGGACCGAACGACCCGCGACCCACACCATCATCCTGATGGTGCGGCCTTTTAAGGATCGACCCCATGTTCGAGCAAGCCCCGGAACGACCCGCACCGTCCTCCGGTTCGCGTGGACAACGAGGCGAGCCCGTGCGTCAGTTCAGGAGATCAATCGGACTCGGGGAACACCGTGAAGTCAGGACCGGAGGGCTCGTTTCGCGTTTCGGCCCAGGCGTTTGAATCCGATGAAGAGACCAATGGAACTCGTCGCAATACCTCCCAGTGACAACAGGATCATGGTGATTTCCCACAACGTCCGGTTGTAATAGAGAAAGGCGAAGTCGAGACTGTGAAATCCATTGTAAATCCACCGTTCCAGACGCGCTAACCGATGGTATCGCGATACGAGGCGACCCATCGCGGGATCGATATAGAACCAGGTCTGGTCCGGATCATCGAACTTGACGCGAAGGACGGGCAAGGGCCGTGCCTGGTCGCGCGCGTAGTAATAGGAGTCGTACTGGGACAACAGCCGAGACTCCACGATAGGAACGTCCGGGTAAGCTTCCTGGATCCGATCCATGAGCGACTCCGTACTGAAGGGTTCGTGCCGTACTTCAAAGGAGTCTGCAGCCACTAAGGAGTGCGCCGATGGTGTATCGTCGGTCAGAACGTAATAGGGCTCCCCCTGAATTCTCCGGAAGTCTATTTCCTTGATTCGCTTCCCGGACAGAGGTTCGCCCCAGGTTTCTCCTTCGGGGGCGGAAAACAACGACATCTCCAGTGGACCGCCACTGAACGCCTGATTCACCCCGGCTGCGCCCAGTCCGCCATTCGAACTCCAAAACAACGGTTCCATCGACAGCATCCCACTAAAAACCCAGGTCAGTGAAAAAACTCCAAAAACCACTCCGGTGATGTAGTGCCATCGCATCCACCCCGCGTAGGGAATGTAGGACAGAAGACGCTTAAGTCGAAAGGGTCGCGAAGGGGACAACTGAAGGATGCCGACACCAAGGCCGATCAGTATCAGAACGCACCCGAGCCCCGAAGTCCAGAGAACGACTTGACGCCACAGATCGCCGTTCAAACGTAACGGGGCGAAGTAGAGCCAATGAGGGATCGCCGCAACCCACGCCAGAGCGCGCGAACCCCGTGTGGTGAATACCACAACCTCGCCCAGCTGCTCGGACACGTAGAGTTCGGTGCGCGCGTCGTCGGCAGCGACAACCTTATGCATCGGAAGTCGATCCCGAACCGTAATCGTCCACTGGTCGGCTTCGGTGAGCCGTCCCGCGTAACGCAGCCTGTCCTCTCCGAGGCCTGTGAACCGCCCGGCGATGGTCACGGCGTCGCGGGCATTCGCTTCATGCAGGACGTCGCCGGTGTCGGCGAACACCGTGACCTGCCCTCCACGACTGCTGAAGCGGTAGGCGGGCCGGTCCATGACCGTGAGCAAGACGGCGCGTTGGGGATCGCCTCCCAGGAACGCGGATTCGAGCGCTTCGGCCGGCGTGATTTGGACACGCGACACGTCCAGGGGAGGCAACCGATCCAGCCGCGTTTCCGGAGTGAGCCTCGGCATACCACCGGCGTACATCATGGCGATTCCGGAGACGAACCACATCACGATGAGCAGGCACAGCGCAATGCCAAGATAGCGGTGGCTCAGAATCATCCATTTACGAAACCAAGTCATGCTTTCCTCCAAGCCACTGCGGATGCGGCCATCGCTCTTCGCCCAGATATCGCCGTGACAGGCAACATCGCAGGGGAACTATCCCGCCCGTGCTGCGGGTACGAAAGGTGCCTTCAAAGAACGCTTCGGCAAAGTGATTCGAAACGTGCTGCCCACACCGTCGGTCTCCTCCAACGTCAACCGGCCGCCATTTGCTTCGACGGCCCATCTGGCAATAGACAGCCCGAGTCCCGTCCCTCCGCCGTCGCCATGTCGGGATTTTTCCACGCGGTAAAACCGGTCGAAAATCCGTGCTTGCACTTCCGCAGGGATGCCGGGGCCCGTGTCGCGGACATCCAGTTGCACACCCGTGGAAGATTCCGCGATCCGAATTGTGATCCGGCCACCGGGGGGGCTGTATTTGATCGCATTGTCCACGAGATTCATCAACGCCTGCCTCAATACGACGCGATCGCCTGTCCACGTGGGCACGCCAATCCTGTCGATCGTGATGGACTGCTGTTTCTCTTCAGCCAACACGTCCAACTGCGACCGAACGTCTTCGGCGAGAGCACCGAGATCGACGGCATCGACGGCAAGCTTGGCCGGGCTGGTCTCGGCTCTGGACAACGCCAGCAACCGCGCGACGAGGCTGGCCAAACGTTCCACCTCTTCCAACATGCTGCCGATGATTTCGCGATAGGCCGGTCCGCTGCGTTTTCCACGGAGCCCGACCTCTCCAACGCTACGCATCGCCGTCAGCGGCGTGCGCAGTTCGTGGGAAACGTGGGCCGTGAACTGCCGCATCTGCTCAAACGACGACTCCAGCCGCGTCAATGTGTTGTTGAA
>JAPUJU010000050.1 GCA_027296025.1 bacterium | reverse complement strand
CTTCGACTACGACCGTGACGGCGATCTCGATATCTTCGTCGTGTCGGCAAACGGCCCGAGCAAACTGTATCGAAACAACGGGGGCAACACGCTCAACTATCTCACGGTCAAACTCAGGGGGAACCGGCTCAACTCCGAGGCGATTGGCGCCCGTGTTTACGCGACGGTCGGAGACGAAACGCAAATGCGAGAGCTACGTGCTGGAAGTAACTTTGTGTCGCAGAACCCCGCCGAAGCTCATTTCGGGCTGGATGCCGCCACGTCGGTTGACGCCCTTCGAATTGTGTGGCCCGACGGTAAGACCATCGAACTCACCGATGTTCCGGCGAATCAAATGTTGACGGTCGGTTACCCTCAGCCTGCACCGCCGTCGGTCATTTCGATCACCCCGAACACCGGGGACGTTGCCGGCGGCGAAGAAGTCGTCATCGCGGGCGCGAATTATTCGGCGGATTTCCCCAATTCGATCGCCGTCACGATCGGGGGCGCGGATTGTGCATCGATCGTCGTGGACAACGACGGGCAAATCACCTGTAACACGCCGGCGGGAACGGAGGGAGCCAAAGATGTTGTTGTCACCGCGACGTACAATGCTACGGGGGCGACATCCGGTACGCTAGTCGGCGGGTACACGTTCACAGTACCGGTCATCGTTCCCCTGGTGCCCAGAATCCTGGATATCGGTCCCAACCCATCGGCGAGCCAGTTCACGATTCGTTTCGAGCTGCCGAGTGACGCCAGCGGGTCGCTGCTCATCTATGACGTGGCCGGTCGTCTCGTGAGTCAATTCGGTCCGTTCACGTCCGTGGGCAACCCGCGCACCGTCTTTTGGAACGGAACCAATACCCGGGGCAACCCCGCCGCTGCCGGCGTCTACTTCCTCCGGCTCGAAACCACACGCGGCTCGAGCGACACAAGAAAAATCGTCATCGTTCGATAGGGCCCGCCAAGTGTGTCAGGCTTTCGTAAGACATCCTTCTGGACGGAGTTTTCTCGGATCGGAAAACGAGGCGACGCCCCGGACGGGCCCTTTTGTGCGCGCGACGGACCCGACACACAGGCCGATCTGCGCATGCGGTTTGTCTTAAACACTTGTCCCAAAATGAGTTAACCACAGGTCAGGTGGAAAGTTTGCACCCCGCGCGGATTTGGCCTATTATTTGTATAAGGTTGGTTGGGAGTGAAGAATGGCAAACTAGTTGATATGTAAGATTTTGGCTCCTGGGGGTGGAAACTAACGTCCTCCAGGGGTTTTGTTGTATTGAGGGATATCGGAAGAATCCCTTTCGTTATTAGGGCAAAACGCGTCAAATTTAGAGAGTGAGGGCTGTTGAAAAACGGAATGAGTTGGAAGGCGTTGTCGGGTTGAGGGCCAGGAAACGCGTGCTCTCATTTGCGGGCGTCGACTCGCTGAGCCTCTTCGGGCCAGGCGATAGGCATCTGCGGGTTCTGGACGAATTACACCCCGGTGTGGTTGTCGTGAGAGGGGACGAGATCATCCTGAAGGGTTCCGATGACGAAGTCAGGGGCCTCACCGATTTTTTCGGAGATGTAATACAGATTGCCAAGAAGGGAAGGATGGTGACGGAGCGGGACTTTCGCCGGTTGCTCGAGGGCGAAGCCGGTTCGTTTTCCGCGCAGGCGGTCGGCGAGCAGGTCGCGGTTGTTACGAAGAACGGCCACTCGATTCGGTCGCGAAGCCCGCATCAGAAAGAGTATCTGGATGCGATCGCCGAGTACGATATTGTGTTTGCGATCGGGCCCGCGGGTACGGGCAAAACCTATCTGGCGGTCGCGAGTGCGGTGGCCGCGCTGAAGCGCAAGGAAATAGATCGAATTTTTCTGGTCCGGCCGGTGGTCGAGGCTGGGGAGAGTCTTGGGTTCCTGCCCGGTGATTTCAAGGAGAAGCTCGATCCGTACATGCGTCCCATCCTCGACGCATTGTACGACATGCTCGGAGCCGAGCGGACGACGAAGTACCAGGACAACGGGACGATTGAAATTGCGCCACTGGCGTACATGAGAGGGAGAACACTCGATAACGCGTACGTGATACTGGACGAAGCACAGAACACGACCCGAACGCAGATGAAGATGTTTCTGACGCGGCTCGGCAGCAACGCCAAGGCGATTGTGAACGGTGATATCACGCAGGTGGACCTGAACCCACCATCGGGGTCGGGGCTGCTCGAAGCGCAGAAAATTCTCGAGAACGTGGACGGTATCCGGTTCGTTTACATGACGGAAGAAGACGTTGTTCGTCACCGGCTCGTCCAGCGGATCATAAGCGCCTTTTCGCGAAACGGAAACGATGAGAAAAACGGTAGGACGTAATGAAGATCATTAACGTCAGATTTTTCAAGAAACGCAAAAACGTTTCCCGCGGGGAGCGGGCGGAGAAATTTCTCCGCCATTTCAGTATAGGCTCGGACGGGTATGCCGATATATTGCCGCGCCTGGGGCTCGTTCTCCTGTTCGTCGTTTCGGTACTGCTGCTCTTTCCACCGTCGCGCCGCACCCACGATGTGATTTTCAAGGCAGGTGAGATTGCTGACCGCAATGTGATTGCGCCGTTCGATTTTGAAGTCCCGCTCTCGGTCGAAGACCTGAACATGCAGCGCGCCAGCGCGACGTTGCGGGTTCTCCCGGTCTACAACCGGGAAGTTGCCGTCGAACAGGATCTGACCAGGAGCCTTACCGCACTCTTTGACAGTCTGAAGACGATCAGCGGTATAGACTCGCTGACGAGCGCGCGGAAGGCCGACGTTGCGGGTTCCGTGCTGCCGTATCTTTCCCGCGGGATGGTCCAGGATCTCCTCGGCAAAACCGTGCGCGAGGCAATGCGGAAGGCGACCGCGGAACACCAGAAAGACCTGTTCGCGAGCGGCTTCATCGACAATGCCAGCCCGCTGCGGCGGGGAAGTTACACCGAGATCGCGCTGATGGACGGAAACAAAGAAAACCGGATCGCGGTGACCCGGCTCGTCGACCAGGCCCGCGTAGATGACGTGATCAAGGAAGAGGGCTTCAGGCGCTTCAAGAACAATCGAAGCCGAGCGCAGGCGTTCTTCGAGATTACGCGAAGCCACGTTCTGCCCAACATGATTCTCGACAGCGGAGAGACGGAGAACCGTCGCCAGCAGGCGACGGCGATGGTGCCGAAGACCGTCCGCGTTTCAAAGAACGAACGGATCATTGGAAAACACGACAAGGTGACAACCGAGCAGGAGAAGACGCTGGTCGCCCTGGAAAGGGCACGTGCGAGCGTGGAGAGTACGCGGTCGCCCGTGATTCTCGTCGGGCTGTACACGGGCGAGATACTCCGACTGCTTCTGTTTGGAATCCTTCTCGGCGGGTACATACTCGTTTTTCACCGAAAGGTCTATGATGACCTGGTGAAACTGACGGCCATACTGTCCATCCTGCTCATCTATATGGTCTTTGCCGCCGTCATCGTCCGGTTCAACCAGAGCCAGTACCTGATCCCGGTTGCGTTCGTATCGCTGATGATCTCGGCGCTCTTCGGCTATCGGCTGGGGCTCGTGACGACCGTGTTCGCGTGTTTTCTCGTGCCCCTCGTCACCAACCTTGGACCACATATGGGATTCGTGTCTCTGATGGCGGGCACGATGGCCGTTGTCGGCTTGCTGAGGATTCGTTCGAGAAGCCACTTCTATTCTGTGTTTCTCTTTGTCTCGATTGCGTACGTGGTGGGTGTGCTCAGCACAGAACTGGGCCAGGTCGAAGACATGAAAGGGATCTACACGAACGTGGGTTGGGGGGTAGTGAACAGTCTTTTCTCCAGTCTTTCGGTGATGTTCCTGTTGCCGATTTTCGAGGGTGTGTTCAATCTCACCACGCGTTTTACGCTGCTGGAACTGACCGATCTGAACAAACCGATACTCAAGCGCCTCAATATGGAAGCACCGGGCACGTACCATCATTCCATGCTGCTTGGGAGCCTGGTGGACGCAGTGGCTGCCGAGGTGGGCGCAGACCCGCTGAAGGCACGTGTGTGCGCGTACTATCACGACATCGGCAAAACGCTCAAGCCGGAGTACTATGCGGAGAATCAGGAAGCCGGATTCAACAAGCACGAGAAGATCACACCGCAAATGAGCAGCCTGATCCTTCTTTCGCACGTAAAGGACGGGGTCGAGCTTGCGCGCGAAGAAAAGCTTCCCGATATGATTATTGACGCGATTCAGCAGCATCACGGCACGACCGTAATGGCGTTCTTCTACCAGAAGGCGCTGGATACCGATTCACACTCGAGCGTGAACAAAGATGATTTCCGTTATCCGGGCCCGAAACCGCTGACTAAGGAAACGGCCATTCTGATGCTGGCGGATACTGTCGAGCCGGCCTGCCGTTCGATTGCGGATCCGACGGCGGCCGCCATTCGGAACATGGTCGCAAAGCTGGTCAACATGCGTGCGCAGGACGGCGAGCTCGACGAGTGCGGCCTGACAATGAATAATATCGCCAGGATTCGCGAGAAGTTCGTATCGATACTCACCGGGATCTACCACAAGCGCATCGCGTATCCCGGTCAGGATGAGAAGGAGGAAGAGCAGCAGGGTGAAGCTGTCGCTAAGCCGGTCCGTTGACACTGCGGCACCGTGGATCGATAACAGGGTTACGGGCAATCTGGCTTGTATCGCCGAAGCGCTTGGCCGTGCGGAAAAGACTCTTTCCGTAATCGTCGTGGACGACGAAACCATTCAGAAACTGAACCGCGAGTATCGCGGCAAC
>JAPUJU010000005.1 GCA_027296025.1 bacterium | reverse complement strand
GACCATATTCCGAAGAGCATGCTCGTCATCGGCGGCGGCTACATCGGTCTGGAGCTGGGCAGCGTGTACGCCGCGCTGGGGACAAATGTCAGCGTCGTTGAAATGATGCCGTCGCTATTGCCGGGAGCGGACGCGGACCTGGTGAAGGTCCTGCACCAGAGAATCGAAAAGATCTGCAAATCGATTATGCTCGAAACAACGGTCAAGGAACTCAAGGCTCAGAAGAACGGGATCAAGGTGCATCTCGAAGGCAAAGACGCACCGGCAGGCGACGCCGTGTTCGAGAAAGTACTTGTGTCCGTTGGAAGAAAACCCAATTCATCCGACTTAGGCCTTGAAAACACACTCGTCGAGGTAAACGACAAGGGATTCATCGTGGTAGACGGTACGAGGCGGACGGCGGAAGCGTCGATCTTCGCGATCGGGGATGTCACGGGCGAACCGATGCTGGCCCACAAGGCCTCCCACGAAGGACGCGTCGCCGCCGAGACCATCGCGGGCCACAATGTTGCGTTCGAGCCGAAGGCCATTCCGGCCGTCGTCTTTACCGATCCGGAAATTGCCTGGTGCGGCCTGACGGAGTCCGAGGCGAAAGCGCTCAGTCAGAAGGTTTCGGTCGCGAAATTTCCGTGGGGCGCCTCGGGACGGGCAAAGACTCTGGGCCGCAGCGACGGCCTCACGAAACTCGTGATCGACCCGGAGAACGAACAGGTCCTCGGCGTTGGCATCGTGGGTCCGGGAGCCGGAGAACTAATTGCCGAAGGCGTACTCGCCATCGAAATGGGGGCCGTTGTGGCCGATATCAAGCTCTCCATCCATCCTCATCCCACTCTCTCGGAGACCATCATGGAATCGGCTGAGGTCTTTTTCGGCCAGGCCACGCACATCTACCGGCCCCGGCGCCGCCAGGCGTAACAGCCCAATCACCGCCGGAGAAGCCGGCGCCATCATCTGAACAGACCCGTGATACGCCGGGCCTACCGCGGCCGCTGTGCTTTCGATCGCGCGCTACGGTTTGCCGCTACCCAGCTGTGCGAGAATCACGTCGATGTCGTGAACCATGTCAACCATCGACGGGTAGCGCTCGTCCGGTTTTTTCGCCATGGCCGTCGTGAGAATTTCCTGCAGTCCTGCGGGCAACCCGGTGATCGTTTCCTCGAGACGTGGCGGTGTCAGGTTGAGGATCTGGAAGATAAGAGCCTCTTCTTCCTTACCGTCGAACGGCAGTTTGCACGTCAGCATTTCGTACAGAAGAACACCGAGAGCGTAAACATCCGCCCGGAGGTCGACCGGCTTCGCCTGAATCTGTTGCGGCGACATGTACGGCAGGGTCCCGATAAGGCTCCCCCTGCGCGTCTTCGAGGTCTGGTCGACGAGATGGGCTACGCCGAAGTCGAGGATCTTGGCGCGCCCCTCCGCGTCGAGCACGACATTCTCCGGCTTGATGTCCCTGTGAATCACTCCAAGAGCATGTGCGGCGCCGAGCCCGCGCGCGATGTCGCGGGTGATCTCCAGGACTCGCTTCGATTCGATCGGCCCGTCGGCGAGCAGCGCCCGGAGAGACGGACCGTCGACGTATTCCATAATCAGATAATTCGACGCGCCCTGTTGCTCGATGTCCAGCAGCGTGACGACGTTCGGATGGTTAATCTTGGAGACAGCCTTGGCTTCGTGAAGGAATCGACTGGTCGAGAGCGTTGGATCAATATTGGTCGCCTTGACCACTTTCACGGCGACGATGCGCTTGAGCGTGAGGTCATCCGCCTTATAAACAGTCCCCATTCCGCCGGCACCGATGCGCTCCGTGATCCGATAGTGCGATATCTCCTTGCCGATCATGGGTATTCCTTTGAGCGGTGGCTTTCCCCGGGGGAATTGAACTCTTCGATGAAATGCGACAGCGGATGTGGTGTGCTTCAGTGTCGAATGCGCCCCGGGCAAGGGCCGCCTGACGTCTGGCACGGACGCCATACTAAGCGGGTGTCAAAAAGACCTTACAGAATCCGACGACGGGTGTCAACCCGGTGGTACACCCTTGTCGGACCGGGTCCGCGACGCCCCTCGACGCTCGAGCGCCCCCTCTTCAAAAAAGCGGTTGAAACACACATGCTTAGGGGCTACTCTTTTCGTTTGTTACTCGATTCGGGGCGACAAACGCCTCCCGCGTGATGACTCACCACGAAAACCTCAAAAAAAAGGCACTTTTGGAGGTCACGATGTCAGCAACCGGGAACGCTCCCAGGCTTGGGCTGAAAGCGCACGCTTTAACCAATCTGGGAAACGTTTACTGGACTCTGGGACCCGGCGAATTGTACGAGCACATCGTTCGTCGGAACGAAGCCACGCTTTCGCAGACGGGCCCTATTATTGCGAATACCAGCCCTTACACGGGCCGTAGCCCGAAAGACAAGTTCGTCGTCGAGGAAAGCACGACAAAGGACAGTATCTGGTGGGGCAAGGTCAACGTCGCCTTCGACGCCAACAAATTCGACAAACTCCATAAGCGCGTTGCCCGATACCTCGAGGGCAAGGATGTCTTCGTTCAGGACTGCCATGCCGGAGCCGATCCCGAGTACTGCTTACCCGTCCGCATCGTTACCGAAACCGCATGGCATTCGCTGTTCGCCTTGAATATGTTTCGTCGGATCCACGACACCGCTGAGCGACGGAACCATTCCCCCCAGTTTACGGTCATCAACGCGTGCAACTTCAAAGCGGTGCCCGAACGCGACGGAACGGCGAGCGAAGCCTTTATCCTCCTGAACTTCGAAAAGGGGCTGATCCTTATCGGCGGGACATCGTACGCGGGAGAAATTAAGAAATCGATTTTCACGGTCCTCAACTATATTCTCCCCACAAAAGGTGTCGCGAGCATGCACTGCAGCGCGAACGCCGGCGCCGATGGCGACGTCGCTCTCTTTTTCGGGCTCTCGGGTACGGGCAAGACCACCCTGTCGGCCGCCCCGAATCGCCGGCTGATCGGTGATGACGAACACGGCTGGTCGGACCAGGGAGCGTTCAACTACGAGGGTGGCTGTTATGCAAAATTGATCCGTCTCCGGGAGGAGTCGGAACCGGAAATTTACGCCACAACAAAGATGTTCGGCACGGTCCTCGAGAACGTTGTCTTCGACCCGGTTACGCGTGAACTCGATCTCGACGACGCGTCGATTACGGAAAACACACGCGGCGCATATCCTCTTACGTCGATTCCGAACATCGTGCCCGAAGGCCGCGGCGGTCATCCGAAGAACGTCGTCATGTTGACTTGCGATGCATTCGGTGTCATGCCACCGATCGCGCGCCTCTCCGCCGACCAGGCGATGTACCACTTCCTGTCGGGCTACACGGCCAAAGTAGCCGGGACGGAGAAAGGCATGGGAAGCAGTCCGAGCGCAACCTTCAGCACCTGCTTCGGAGCGCCGTTCATGGTGCACCCGCCAACGGTCTATAGCAAACTGCTCAGCGAGAGAATCGCCAAACACAAATCGACGTGCTGGCTTGTGAACACGGGATGGAGCGGCGGTCCGTTTGGAGTCGGAGAGCGAATGAAAATTGCGTACTCACGCGCGATGGTAAACGCAGCAGTCTCCGGAGCGCTCAACGACGTCGAGATGGAAACCGACCCGATTTTCGGCCTCTGTATTCCGAAGTCGTGCCCGGATGTCCCGTCCGGAATACTGAACCCCAGGAACACATGGTCGGACGGCGACGCGTACGACACGAAGGCCAGAGAGCTCGTGGCGCTTTTCACCGAGAATTTCAAACAGTTCGAAAACGACGTGCCCGACGGAATTGTTGCAGCCGGCCCCCGTTAACGCTTTCATGTCCATTCTCCACAAAAAGCTTGCCACGACCGTCCCGGCGCTTCGAGAGGAGCGCCAGCGCCTCCTTGAGATGCACGGCGACAAGACAGTGGCCAAAGTGACGGTCCGGCAGGTTATCGAGGGTATGCGCGGCGTTCCCGCGCTTGTGTGTGATACGTCGTACGTCGACCCGAAAAAAGGCCTTATCATTCGTGGCACGCCCGTTGCCCACCTCGCCGAGAAACTGCCAGAGGAAGTCTTCTTTCTTATGGTCAGTGGCGAACTGCCTACCGCAAAAGAACTCGATACATTTCGGACGGATCTCACGGCTCGGCCGGGAGTGCCGGACTACGTCTGGGGTGTCCTCGAGGCCCTGCCCGGCGACACGCATCCGATGACGATGCTCAGCACGGCCGTGATGGCGATGGGCGGGACGTCGGTGTTCCGCGAACGATACGAGAAGGGACTCTCCCGCGACAAGCACTGGGAAGCAGCCCTCGACGACGCTCTCAACCTGGTCGCCGTTGTGCCGGAGATCGCAGGCGCCATCTACCGCCGTCGCTATGGAAAAGGAGCGCGCATCAAACCGAAGAAAGGACTCGACTGGGCGGCGAGTCTCGCCCACATGCTGGGCAGCGATGACGAGACCTTCTCCGCGTACATGCGCATCGCGACGGTTGTACAAAGCGATCACGAGGGTGCGCACGCATCCGCGCTCACCGCTCACACGGTCGGATCGGTGCTCTCGGATTTATACTACGCGGTTCCCGCCGGGTGGAACGCGCTGGCCGGCCCACTGCATGGCCTCGCGAGCCAGGTGTGCGTCAACTGGGTTCTGAAAGCGATCGATACGTATGGCGGCCCGCCGAACGAAGACCAGATTCGTGAGTACGCCCGGAACACGATCGACAAGGGAAGCGTGATACCGGGTTACGGACACGCGGTTCTTCGCGGACAAGATCCGCGCTACCTGGCCATTCTCGCATTCGGTGAAAAGAATTGCTCACGCGACGACGTCTTCAAGACCGTCATCCATATGTCGAGAGTGATCCCGTCGATCCTGATGGATCAGGGAAAGGTCAAGAACCCGTGGCCAAACGTGGATGCGATCAACGGGGCCCTGTTCCGGCATTTCGGGATCACCGAGGTGGGGTTCTACACGGTATTCTTCGCCGCAGCCATGACACTCGGTTTCAGCGCGCAGTACGTGTTGAACCGCGCACTGAACACCCGGATTACCCGCCCGCGATCGGTCACGACCGAGTCTCTCCAGAAGCGTTTCGACGCCTGATTAGATGTATGAGTGGGTTTCTGGTCGGAACCCGTCGGCGCCGTTACGGGTGTGGCTCCTGAACGAGCTGCTGAAACCGTGGATCGTCGTGCAGGAATTTCAACGTCGGATCCATCCATGCCGTCGCACGCGTCACATATGCGGGGACCGACAGCAGATACTCGAGCTCCTCGAGAACGAGTTCGCGATCCTTCAGGATCGCGTAGACGAGCATCATGCTTCCGCGAACATCCGTGCCACTGACGGCGTCTCTGGAGACCGGCATGATCTCCGTCGCCTTCGTCGCGTAGCCAACGGCTTCTTTCCGGTTACCCAGGCACGCGTTCACGACCGCAAGGCTTCCATACGCACCCTCTGAATCCGGGTTTTGTCTGATCTGCTCCTCGAGAAGCGGGATCGCAATGTCAGCAAACTCCTTGTATCTGTCATCGCCGAGACACCGATAGTACAGTACCCGGTTCACGTAGAAGCCAGTGGAGTCACCTTCCGTCGCCATATAGTGACTCGCGGAGGGCCGGCGGGTCAGCGCCGACTCGATGTCGCCACTGAAGAAGTCGACCACCTCCAGGAACTGACCCATCATTTCGGGTGATACCGTCCTGACGGCAGCATCCATATGGGCTCTCGCAGCGTCGATGTCACCTTCACCCATCAACGCACAGACCGCACGGTAGAGGTGAATCCCAAAGAAGTCAGGATGAATTTTCTGGGCTGCATCCAGAAACCGATTTGCCTCTTCAAAGCGCCGCATGCGGGTAAGCGTTCCCAGGTACTCCTCCCCAATACCCAACGACCGTGGATCCAGCTCACACGCCTGGCGAAGACTCTCAATCGAGCCTTCCCAGTCGCCCTGGCGCCGCTGAACGTATCCCATCGCCTCGAGCAGCTCGCTGTTGTTCGGCTCCTGCTCTCTCGCAGTCTCGAATTCACGCAGAGCACTCTCGTAGTCACGGCTTCCATAGTAGTGGTAATACCCCATCGCGATATGACCCTCGGAACTGCCTTTCTCCATCGCTAGGTCCGCGTGACGTTTGGCCTGCGCGAGCGGATCGTCTTCCATGTTGCGGTCGTTGAAAAAATCGTTGGAATAGATACGAGCCAGCCACGCGTGGGCTGCCGCAAAGGCGGGATCGAGTTCAACTGCGCTCTCGAACTCCACCACAGCTTTCTTGCGATCGTCCGGTGAGGTAATCGAGTGGTACTTGTCTTTCCCCCTGAGATAGGACTGATACGCTTCCATATTGTCGGTGGGCCATGCGGCGATGGCCTGCTGTTCGGGCGCGAGCAGCCTGACGTTCAGGGCGGACGCAACTTCCTTCGCAATTTCCGTCTGAAGCGTGAAAATCTGATCCAGAACGCGATCGTACGTGTCCACCCAGATATGCGTATCGTCGCTTACTCGAATGAGCTGCGGGTTGATGCGAACGCGATGGGTCGCCCCCGATTTGTCCCAGCGGATCGTGCCCTCGAGGATGTAGTCGACACCCAGCTCGGCGCCAATCGCCTTCGTGTTCTTAGCCGTGCCCTTATATGCCATTGCGCTGGTACGGGAAATCACGCCCAGGCCGCTGAGCTTCGCGAGATGTGTGGTAATCTCTTCCGTCATTCCATCGGCAAAGTACTCGTCCTCCGTGGAGCCCAGATTTTCGAACGGCATGACGGCGAGCATCAGTCGATCCGACACGGCCGGCGGCGCAGACGCAGTTTTTTCTCCACCCCGAAGGAATGCGACAACGGCTATTGCGACTGCCACGACCGCCAGGGCACCGATCGCGAACCCGAGACCCGAACGTTTCTTTGTTGGCGTATACACGGGCTGCGGACCGGAAGCGAGCTGTGAGAAGTCCGCCACCATGTCTGCCGCACTCTGATACCGGACGGCCGGGTCTTTTCGAAGCGCTTTGTCGACGATGCGTTGGAGGTCGTCGGATACATCAGCCTTGTATCGGGCGAGCGGTTCGGGTGTCTCGTTGCAAATGGCGTACGTAAGGGCCGCGCCATGGTCGCCCTGGAACGGGCGCCTTCCCGCAATCATTTCGTAGAGAATCACTCCGAACGAGAAAATATCCGAGCGGTGATCGACGTCGATCCCCTGCGTCTGTTCCGGTGACATGTACGCCATCGTCCCCATCGTCGAGCCGACCGTCGTGATGCGCGTCGATCCGCCGAGCTTCGCGAGTCCGAAGTCGAGAATCTTGACCTCGTTCTTCCCGTTGACAAGGATGTTGTCTGATTTGATGTCACGATGGACGATTCCGAGTTCGTGCGCGGAGGATAGCCCGCGCGCAATCTGGCCGGCGAGATCGATGACCTGCGCCGTCGACAGACCGTCACCAATCATGTCGGCCAGCGTTCGCCCGGCGACGTACTCCATCGCGATGAAGTCATGCTCGTCGACCTTTTCGATCGCATAGATCGACACGATGTTCAGGTGATTCAGCTTCGAGGCTGCCTGTGCCTCGCGCAGCAGGCGCTCGCGGGCCTCGGCATCATCCCGGACTTTCTCGGGAAGAAACTTGAGCGCGACATCCCGGTCCAGCTTGGTATCCCGGGCCAGGTACACCTCGCCCATCCCGCCCTCACCAAGCTTTTCGACGATCTTATAATGGAGGATACTTTTGCCGATCATGGATACATCAATATACGTGCGCCAAGGTTGAAATGGCAACCTGAAGCCGATGAATAACATGCATGCAGGAAACTACGCCCTGCAGCACGGCTTTGTTGCGAGAACCGGCGCCTCTTCAGGCGGCCGCCGGCGAGGCACTCGGCTTGTACATGGCGGCAATGATCACGCCGGCGATGGCGAACTCGATGATATAGCCGATGATCCACATCGCGACGAGAGAGCCGGGCCACGGCTGAACGGCATAGTTAATCAGGTTCGACGGGACGGCCAGCAGCACGCCCATCAAGAGACCGAACCGGACCCCTTCGCCAATCCCGCGCCCCTGGTAACCCCTCCCGAACACGTGGGTTAGCAGGAATCCTGCAATCAGATAGGCGATGATCAACAGCGAGAAGAACATCGCCGGGTTCTCACCCTCAGGACGGAGCATATGCTCCAAGCCTTCGTACTGGCCCTTCAGAATGACGGCGTGAAACAGAAACTCGATAAAAAACAGGTACACAGCGACAACGACGCTGGTAATTACGTGTCTACCCATATCCCCTCCTTGGTGTTGATCGGCATAGCCGATGTTTGCGGAAGCTTGGCCCAACCCCGACGATGAGCGCAACAGGAAACCGCTCGGGCCAGGAAGGCACCCATTGCAACACCGCGAAATCGGTTGTAATATATAGAGTTGGAAAATCACCATGGAAGGCGCCATCGGAAAAATCAGGGAACTTGAGCGGGTCGCCCGTGAGCTGGAGCCCGACGCGGACACCCGGCGCCACATCACCGATCGTGTGGTCCGGTATGCAGCGGGTTTTCTGGATAAGATCCACGACGGTCTCGCCTTCAATGCCGACGGGAACGATGGATCCGGGCTCTACGCCGCGCCAATCTCGGAAGAGCCGCTCGAGATCGAGGCCATTCTCGATCTCGTCGAAAAAAATGTCGACACACCGGCCCTGAATCCGGCGAGCGGCGGGCACCTCGCCTACATTCCCGGCGGCGGAATCTATCCGGCGGCGCTTGGAGACTATCTCGCGGACGTTGCGAACCGCTACGCAGGCGTCTACTACGTCGGGCCCGGCGCAGTACGCATGGAACATATGCTGACCCGGTGGATGTCCGATCTCATCGGATATCCAGCCGGCTCGGGCGGCGACCTCACGTCGGGGGGGAGCATTGCGAACCTTGTCGGGATCGTCACCGCACGAGACGCCCGTGAGTTGAAAGCGAAGGATTTCGCGAAGGCCGTCGTATACATGACGGATCAGGCCCATCACTCAGTCGACAAGGCGCTCCGCATCGCCGGCCTCGGGGAGTGCATCGTCAGGCACATCGAGACCGACAAACGCTTCCGCATGCGCGCCGACACCGTGGACTCAGCGATCCAGAAAGACAGACAGGACGGACTCATCCCATGGTTGGTAGTGGCTTCGGCGGGAACCACAGACGCGGGAGCCGTCGATCCCATCGATGCCGTCGCCGATATCGCCGAACGGCACGACCTCTGGCTACACGTCGATGCCGCGTACGGCGGGTTCTTCATCCTGTGCGATCCAGCAAGAAACATGTTCGAGGGAATCGGGAGGGCCGACTCGGTTGTCATGGATCCGCACAAGGGGTTGTTTCTTCCCTACGGCTGCGGCGCCGTGCTCATCAAGGATCGCAGCCTGCTCGGCAAGGCCCACTACTACCAGGCAAACTACATGCAGGACGTAGCGGGCGCCGAAGACGAATATTCCCCTGCGGATCATTCGCCGGAGCTCACCCGCCACTACCGCGGGCTGCGCCTCTGGTTGCCACTCAAACTTTTTGGCATCAGACCGTTCCGCGCATGTCTCGAGGAAAAGCTGCACCTGGCGCGGTATTTTCACGTAGAGATACAGAAGGTCGATGGATTCGAAGCGGGACCAACGCCGGATCTCTCCGTTGTTACGTATCGTTACATCCCGAAGAAAGGTAACGCGGACGAGTTCAACCGGCGCATTATCGAAGAAGTGCATAAAGACGGCCGGGTCTTTCTCTCTTCAACGATACTCGACGGAAAGTTCACGCTGCGCCTCGCCGCCCTTGCTTTTCGAACGCACCTCGATACGATCGACACGGCGCTCGACGTGCTCAGGCGTGCCGTGAAACGCGTCAAAGCCGCCTGATCCTAGTCGCTGATTGGAGGGAATATCGTCACGTCGGTTTTCTGAAACAGACGTTCCACGTACGGTTCGACTCCCGAGAGGATAAAGAGTGCGAGGTTGCCCTCTCTGTTCGACACAACGGCGAGACGACGCCCGGTGTGATCCCAGGCAGGCTGGCCGACTCCGTACAACGTCTTCGTGAGAACCAGTGCGTTAGTGAAGTCGGCCGTCACGAGATAGACGTTGGTTGCTCCGGCGAGAACACCCGTAACCGCTATCACCCGGCCGTCGGGGCTCCACGACGGTGCAAAGCCCAGCTCCCGGTTGAGCGGCGCCCGGGCAATGCGCCCGGTGGAACGATCGAGCACCTCCATGCCACGGGGGCCGGTCCACGCGATCCGCGACCCATCGGGCGAAACCGTTGGGTACCGGGTCTCGCCGGTGGTCGTAATCTGAGTGAAGGTCCGCTGCGTTGTATCAAACAACCACACATCCACACTGCCGGATCGATTCGACGTAAAGGCGATTTCCTCACCGCTGCGCGCCCAGCACGGTGACATGTCGTCTGCGTCGTGGTCGGTAATCCGCGTCAACGTCTCTTCGAGGAGATCATATGTGAATATGTCCATGCTCCCCCTCGACCGGTTCGCGAACGCAAGGTGCCGCGAGTCGGGTGACCACGAGAGCGCGTCCCGTGTGGGCGGTTCCGTCACGATTGTCTTCGGCTCCCCCCCACCCGGCGATACGATCCGGATCGCGCCCCGGTCTCCGTTTTCTTCCCGATACGCAATGAGTCGTCCGTCCGGCGACCAACTCGGTGCAAAGTGGCGAGCGTTGCCGGCCTGCATCACCATCGTGTACATCAGTGGATCGCGATCCTGGATTTTCTCGTAGACGAGCTCGCCGCTCGGGCGAGTGTACACTTGCCTGTACCGCAACTCGCCGTTGATCAGCGCCCGGTCGTAGAGCAATGGCCGGAGTGCGGGGCGGAGCTGATGGGTAGTGGGTACGTGGAGCGCCAGATATCGCACGTCTTTTCCGGCAAGGTAGTTCATCGTGTCGTCGTAGGGCGCGACCGGCACCTTTTCGTACAGAGCTTCCGCATAGAACGCGAAGAAGGGTTTCCTGTCCGCCATTCTGTCGCCGGAACGAACGCGGTCCCTGAATTCGAGTCCGCCGGCCTTTGCCGACTCGTACCCCTCCGAAACGCGTTCCGTCAGCGCATCAATGTTCACCGCAAACCCGATAACACTTGCAACGAGTAGCACAGAGAGCACGATCCGTCTCGTTCGCTGCCGGCGGATCAACTCGAGCCCGACGAATGCAAAGAGGATGAAGAACGGGATATACGGCAGGACATATCGTGCCTCGGGTCGCTTTGTAACCAGCGGAAACAACAGGAACGGTATCAACGCGACCAGTAGAAACCCGCGCCGACGAACCATGGCATAAAGACCGAGCAACATGACAACAGGCATCGCGTGCCTGGCGAGAAGCATGAATTCTTGCGGAAGGCGCTTAAGGTAGTCGGTCAACATGACGCCGGCATCGGCCTCCTCTCCGAGCTCACCAATGATCTCTTCTTTGCCCACGAATTCGATAAACGCTTCCCGCGCTTTCCAGCTTTCCGCACTCGTGCCGAAAAACTCTGACTTCTGAAGGACCACGAGTTGCTTTGCGGAGATCGAGAAGACGGCAACGTTGATGGAGTAAATGGCGGCGAACGCCGCCAGCATGACCACCCCCCGTCGCCATCCTCGCCAGCGCAGAAGCACCAGCAGGCCCGCGATCATGATGGCCTCGGGTCGCGTAATCGCGGCAGCGCCGAGGGCGAGGCCTGCGCCGAGGTGTTTCTCCTTCTTAAAAAGATATAGTCCGAGAATCAGCCAGAAAATGTACGGCACTTCCGAAAGCGTCATGAGCGAGAGGCGAACAAAGAGCGGTGTCAGCGCGAGTACGCACGTCGCGAGGAAAGCGTGCGATCGTTGCATATACTCGCGGGCGAGCTTGTAGAAAAAGACCAAGGCACCCATACTCGCCGCGAACGACACGATCTGGGCGGCGCGCACGTCGTCCATCAACGGAATAAGCGGGAGCATCGCAAGCGGGTAGCCGATCGGGAACGGTCCCGCAACAGCATCGCCGCGCAGAAGCGATCGGGCGAGATTGATGTAGTAGGTCCCATCGTAGTCGACGAGATCGAACGCGCCGAGAAATGGCAACCGGACGAGGACACTCAGTGCCAACATAGCGAGAAAGAGGGCGCGATCAGACATGCGTCCGAGCGGGTCGGGGGCGACCGGCCGTTCGCTGGATCCTGTCCCCTTCGTTCGCGTCATGAGGAGTGCCGCTCGTTATTCCGGCGCCGCGACCGATGTGATCGTGCCCCGGCACTCTCCGAACCCGATCCGCGCAAAACCGTCCCGTTCGCAGAATCCACGCATGATTACCTCGTCTCCATCCTGGAGGAACTTTCGCTCTTCACCGGTCGGAAGCTGAATGGGGTTCTCGCCACGCCACGTATGCTCGAGCAGGCACCCCCGCGACCCCTCGTCGGGACCGGACACCGTCCCGCTGGCCAGGAGGTCACCGGGCCGCAGGTTACACCCGTTGCTCGTGTGGTGGGTGACCATTTGCGCAATCGTCCAGTACATGTCCGTGAACGATCCTCGGCTGATACGGAGCGGCTCGATTCCCTTCTCGCGCATCTGCTCGGATGCGAGAAAAACATCCAGCGTCAAATCGATCCCGCCCGTTTCACGGTTTTCGGGAGAGTCGAGGTGTGGCAGCGGTCGCGGGTCTCCCTTCGGGCGGGCGAATTCCGGCGCTCGAAAAGGCGCGAGGGCTTCCAGAGTAACAACCCACGGAGAGATGGTCGTCGCGAAACTCTTGGCGAGAAACGGTCCAAGCGGCTGATATTCCCACTTCTGGATGTCGCGGGCCGACCAATCGTTGACAAGACACATCCCGAACACGTGATTCTCCGCCTTCTGGATCGGCACGGATTCACCGTGGTGGTTCGCGGGACCGATGAACACGCCCACTTCGAGTTCATAGTCGAGCAGTTTGCTTGGACCGAATGAGGGCCCATCAGCGTCGTCGGCTTTCATCTGGCCGCTCGGTCGGCGGATCGGCGTGCCACCGACAACGACCGACGACGCACGCCCGTGATAGGCGACCGGAATGTGTTTGTAGTTCGGTAGCAGCGGGTTGTCCGGGCGAAACATGCTCCCGACATTCGTTGCATGATAGACCGATGCATAAAAGTCCGTGTAGTCACCGATTTCGACCGGAAGGAGCAGCTCGGCCGTCTTCATTCGAGAAAGACACTTTTCGACCTTTGGCCGGGTCTCCGCCATGCCCGGTCCGTCGGCCCGGAGCAGCCCGCTGATTGTCTCTCGGAGCGTTGTCCACAGGTCGGGCCCCAGCGCCATGAGCGCGTTCAGCGCGGGCACATCGCAGGCGAGCCCCGCTGTAAACACCTTTCCCTTCAAGAGTCCCTGCTGCCGGCACGCGACCACATCAAGGATCTGATCGCCGATCGCAACCCCGACGCGCGGTTCCTCCTCCGCCCCCGCCGGCCGAAACACGCCGAACGGCAGATTCTGAATCGGAAAGTCGGTGGCGTCGTCGTTCGCCGATTCGACCCAGCTTTTTAGCTTCGCGTCGTGGGTGTCGTTGATCGCAATCATATCAGGTGCATTCCTTTCAGATCTCTAACCGGCTCTTCGAACGAACACGAACCAAACGAACGGATACCGCGATCGCGCGCTTTTCGAATCGCATCTGCACCAAGGCGGGTGCCACACCACGTGATCGACTCTTCAGTCACATCAATTGCGTCCGCGTCTTCCTCGCCGATCATCTTACGAATCGTATCCTCCGAACTCCCCTCCTGAGCCAGCGCCGTCGCGACAAACACATTCAGGAACCCCAGCATTTTGCCGGAAACACTGTCCGGTTCGTACGTCAGCTTGTGGACCGCACGAATCGGATGATGAAGTCCCGCTGTCGCCTTGAATGGGACGTCGTGGTCCCTGCATGTCGCGATGAACGAGGCAACCGCCGCCGTATCCGGAATCATGTCCGGCGTCACTCCGCCGGTCCGAATCTTCGCATTCAGTCCGAGCCGCGCCAGAGCGGCCACGGAGGCGCCCAGCCCTGCTTCGGGGGCCAGTTCAACAAAGCACGCGATGCCTGCCGGCACCACACCGGCGATACGTTCGATCTCATTGACGCCGGCCGCCCTAGCCTCCGCGGAATCGATGACGGCGTTGGCGTTTTGACGGTTGAACGCGGCGATTTCCCGCGCATCTGCTTCCGGGTTCTCCCCGATCAGGACGCTCAAACGCCAGGGAGCGGCGCTCGTGCCGCTCAGGGTTTCTTTAAATTCGCCCAGCCGCGCCACCGGGACAACGAACCGCCCGAGCATCCAGGCACACGCATCGTCCATGTACCTCCGGTAGTTTTCCACCGAACGAACCATGTCCAGGCCGGCCGGAGGAAAAAGTCCTGCGTAGTCGACCGTCCCGTCGAGCAAGATCCGAAGCGTCGTCATAAGAATGGATTTCAGACAGGTGTCGCTACAGGTAGCGCTCTTTCAGCACGCCGACATGATGAATTTCGTGCCCGGCGATTATATAGGCTATCGAACGTACGGTAAACGGCCGATCGCTTGCCGTCCCCGTCCGCATCCCGATCTCTTCATCGAACGTGTGAAACAGGCTGATCGTCGCCTCCCGGGTTACACGGAACTGTTCTGTCACACTGGAGAGTGACTGCTGGTCATAGTTAGATGCTGTAATGAAGTCGTCCTGCTCGACGCCGGCCTGCGGCGTCTGGTCACCACGCGCAATAATCAACGCCCGGTAGCAGAAGACGCGCTCGATATCGTTCAGGTGCCCGACGACCTCGCGAAGGCTCCATTTGCCCTCGGCGTACCGGAATCCCCCCCGTTCCTCGTCCACACCCGAGAGCAGCTCTAACGTTTCCCTTTTCTGGCGCTCGAAGATGTCCATGATGTCACCATCCGGGACTCGTTTTGTGTATAGTCCATAGTATTCGTGGTATTCGTTCGCCGCGGGTCGCGCGAGCATAGTTTGCCCCCTCATGATTCGTTCGTCAATTCGTAGACCAGATTGTATCCCTCTCGGGAGAATCCCTTCGACTCAAAAAAGGGTGTCGCCTCCTCCCGCTTGTCATTCGTCGGCTGAATGAGCCGCGCGCAGCCGGCGAGTCTACACTTCTCGATCGCGAAGTCGACCATCTCGGTGCCGATCCCTTTGCGCTGAAAGCGGGGATGCACCGCGACGTTTTCGAGCACACCGTCGGGCGAGTCCTTCCCGGGGGTCTCCCTTATCATGAGCAGGAAGGTCCCGACGAGCCGGCCGTCTTCTTCGATCACGTACATGAAGTGATCGGCGCGCCGCTTGACGCCGGCGAAGTACTTTTCCGCCATCTTCATATCGACCGGGTTCTTGCTCCCGACCCACATGAGATTATACAGCGATACGATCGATACCAGTTCGGCGTGATCGGCTTCGCGAATCCTACGACTCGTCAACGGTTATCCTCTCCATCCGGTTCAACACTTTCGACATTTTATCCGCAAGTTCGCTGAACCGCTCCTGGTCCGAGAGCAGCTCTCTCGCCGATTGTGTGAAGGGTCCGGGAATGAGGTCTTCGGGGACCTTCGATACGAGCTGACCGGCAATCTGCCGAGTCATTTCCATGTGGAACTGGAGACCCAGCACGCGGTCTCCGTACGCGAACGCCTGGTTCTCGCACGCCGTGTTCGTCGCCAGAAGGCGCGCGCCGATCGGAAGATCAAACGTGTCCGCGTGCCAGTGAAAGACGTCGAATGTCTGGGGAAAGCCGGAGAACACGCGCGACTCTGCGCCGGCGGGCGTGAGCTCAACAGGATACCATCCGATTTCCTTATGCCGGTCCTTGTAGACTGGCGCGCCCAGCACCTGCGCGATCAGCTGTGCTCCCAAACAGATACCGAGCACCATGATGTCGGCCCTGATCGCTTTCTCGATGAACTTTCTTTCGTCCTTCAACCACGGGTACTTGTCATCATCCAAAACATTGAACGGCCCCCCCATCACGACGATCCAGTCGAGTGACTCCGCCGACGGCAATGAGGCATCAACAAAAAATTCGGTCCCGGATAATGAGTGGCCGCTGCGAACCGCCCAGCTGAGAATCGACCCGGGGTCTTCGAAATCGACGTGTTGCAGAAAATGAATTTTCATGACAGTTTTTCCGTCTGCAAACGGGGGCCGCTAAACATCAAACGATTCGCCTGGTTTCAGCGTGACGACCTTTCGCCCCCCCGCTTCCACCCGCGAGGCAAACTCACCGGCATCCACTTCGATTAAAGGAAACGTGTTGTAATGCATGGGAATCGTCACCTTCGCATCCAGAAGCTCCGCAGCTCTGGCCGCCTCGTCGATTCCCATCGTAAAGTTGTCGCCGATCGGAAGCAGCGCCACATCGAAGGGTCCGTTCATTTCCGCGATTAACTTCATGTCCAGAAACACGCCCGTGTCGCCGGCATTGTAGATTTTCTTTCCGTCGGCCTCGAACAAGATACCGGTCGGGTTCCCTAATCCTTCGCCGCCGGGTCCGTACGAACTGTGATGGGCGATCGTCAGTTTTACGCGGCCGAACGGAAACTCGAAAGCGCCACCTATATTCATGCCGTGTGCCTTGCAACCCTGGGCCTCGAAGTAGTTGGCGATTTCGACTATCGAAACAACCTGCGCTCCGGACTTCTTTGCGATCGCGACCCCGTCACCGAGGTGGTCGCCATGTCCGTGCGTCAGAAGCAGCGCATCCAGTTTGTCGAAGTACTCGGCCCCGACATCCGCAGCCGGGTTTCCCGTCAGAAACGGGTCCACCAGCACGCGGTGCTTCGACGTCTCTATTTCCCAGACCGAATGTCCATGGAAGGTAAGCTTCACAGTGTCCTCCCTGTGTGAAGGGGTCGCGGCCGGGCGGCGTCAGTCTCCGTGCAAAACGCTCAGCTTCGCCTGTATCAATTCACGGTGCGTGACCCGAAGCATTTTCCCCAGCTTGTGCATCAGGTAATTCTCGTGGTCGCTCAGGTGCCCGTCCTCGTACACAACTTTCCAGATCATTTCCACGATCTGCAGCTTTTCTTCCTGACTGTAGTTCTTGTTGATCCGATTCGTGAAGCGCCAGAGATCGATACTCCCGTCCAGCTCCGCCTTCGCCGACCGGGTCAGCTCCTTCGCGTGCTCGTCGGCGAGGCCGAACTCGGTGCGCATCAGTTTCACAACGTGTTCCGACTCTGACCCCTTGAATTCCGAATCGATGTTCGCCATTTCGAGAAACAGCGCGCACGCGGCGACGCGGATATCGTGATGGGGAGCGGCGCCTTCAGCCGGCGCGTCCGTCTCCTTGCCGAAGAAGCGTCTTAGCAGGTCCATGGCTCCATAATAGCCGGAGTGTCGGTTTTGTTCAAGGGCCTCCGCCGACCGCGCTATTTGAGGAGTACGAGCTTGCGAATCTGTGTAGATCGGCCGCTGCTGAGGCTGCAGAAATAGACCCCGGAAGCCGTCGGACGACCGTCGTTGTCGCGGCCGTCCCAGACGGCGGTGG
>JAPUJU010000049.1 GCA_027296025.1 bacterium | reverse complement strand
CACCCGTCGGCGACCTGCAGGTAACCGCGGATGTCAAAGAAGCCCTGGTCGACGAGCTGCGTAAACAGACAAGAGAAACCGGACTCGAACCGGTTCACGCGCACGCGGAGATGATTCGTCAAAAAGGAAGGCTCCTCGAGGTAGTCACCGCCGACAAAACTCTTGTCGCCCACCGCGTGATCACCGCGCTGGGGCGCAGCGGCAATTTTCGCACGCTCGATGTGCCCGGCGAACACCTCGACAAGGTGTACAACCGGCTGCACGACCCGAAGGACTTTTGCGACAAGAACACACTGGTGATCGGCGGGGGCGATAGCGCACTCGAGACAGCCATCGCGCTGGCGCAGTGTGGCTCGCGGGTCACGCTGAGCTATCGCGGCAAGGAGTTTTCCCGCGCCAAAGAGGAAAACGCCAGAATGCTGCAACGGCTCCAGGAGGATCCGATGGCCGACGTCGCCGTTGAAAACCCCACGAGCGAGCGTGTCACTACGGCGGCAGGCGGTTTTTTGCGCGAACACCGAAAGCCGGGCAGCGTCACCGTCAGGATGTCCTCAAAGGTGCGGGAAATCCGTGAAAAGGAAGTGATTCTCGAGGATGCGTCCGGGAGTACCCGGGCAATACCGAACGACGTCGTTTTTACAATGATTGGCCGGGAAGCTCCGCTCGGATTTTTTCGGCGGTCGGGTGTGCGCATCGCGGGCGAGTGGACGAAAAAGTCGCTGCTGGCCTTCATCGGGTTCGTCGTGTTCTGCATTGCCCTCTACAACTGGAAATCAGGAGGGATGCTGTCCAACCTTTCGTACCAGCACGGTTTGTTTCCGACAAACCTGACGTCAATATTCGCCAACGCCGTCACGAATCCGGCAAATCTGTTCGGGACGATTATCATTTCCGCCGCCGGCCCATCCTTCTGGTACACGCTGGCCTATTCCGCGCTGGTAACCGTGTTCGGGATCAAGCGTGTCCGGCGCCGGCGAACACCGTACGTCAAGGTGCAGACCATCACCTGGACCCTCGTTCAGGTGGTACCGCTCTTCCTGCTGCCGGAGATTATCCTGCCGTGGCTCAACCACAACGGGTTGTTGTGGACACCGCTCGCCGATGGGCTCTTTCCCGCCGCGGACTACGGTCACGGCAGGGAGTTCTGGCGAGCGTACGGGTTGATCCTTGCGTGGCCGCTCAACGTTTACAACGTTTTCACAGATGCGCCGCACCTCTGGTGGCTCGTCATCTCGTTCGTGCAGACGTTCGTCATCATCCCGGGAATTATCTACTTCTGGGGGAAGGGCGCGTACTGTGGGTGGATCTGCTCGTGCGGCGCACTGGCGGAGACTCTCGGTGACACGCAGCGACACAAGATGCCACACGGACCGCGCTGGAACCGCCTGAACATGATCGGTCAGGTCGTCCTGCTCGTCGCTTTTCTGATGTTAATCGTTCGAATCTACGGCTGGATCTTCCCGAGTCCTGCGATCGAAAAGGTCTTTGTCGTCTCGAAAGATCAGTACAAGTGGATCGTCGATGTTTTCCTTGCCGGTGTCATCGGTTATGGTTTCTATTTCTGGTACAGTGGCCGCATCTGGTGCCGGTTCATGTGCCCGCTTGCCGCGTTGATGCACATCTACGCGCGATTCAGCCGCTTCCGGATTCTCGCCGACAAAAAGAAATGTATCTCATGCAACGTTTGTACTTCGGTTTGTCACCAAGGAATTGATGTTATGAACTTCGCCAACAAGGGTCTCCCCATGGAGGATCCGGAATGCGTCCGGTGTTCAGCGTGCGTGCAAAGTTGCCCGACAGGCGTTCTGACGTTCGGGCAGGTGGACAGGAAGGGCCGGACGATCAAGACTGACCGTCTTTCCGCAAGTCAGGTTCAGGTCCAGGAGTCGTAGCAGTCACATCGTTTAAGGAGGGGAACTCTCATGATCTCCAAGAAAATTGAGAAAGCAATCAACAAACAGATGAACCTCGAGGCTTTTTCGGCGTACATCTACCTGTCGATGGCCGCGTACTTCGAAGGCCTGAACCTCGAAGGGTTTTCGCACTGGATGCGCCTGCAGGCGGAGGAGGAACTCGGGCACGCCATGCGCCTCTTCAAATACGTCCTCGAGCGGGACGGCAACGTCGAACTGCTGCCGATCAAGGCCCCACCCGCAACCTGGAAATCCCCGCTCGATGCGTGCCAGCACGCGCTGAAGCACGAGCGAGTCAACACGAAGCAGATCAACGACCTGATGGACCTCTCGTTCAAGGAGGTCGATCACGCCACCCGGATCTTTCTCCAGTGGTTCGTCGCGGAACAGGTCGAGGAGGAGTCCTCAGCGACGAAACTCGCCGAGAAAGTCAGGCTTGCCGGAAAAGATGGTGCGGCTATTCTTGTGCTCGATCAGGAACTGCTGAAACGACAGCTGGGAGCCAGCTAAGGATAGGGCTCCGGCGCCTACAGGTCGCCGGGCTCCGTCATCTTGTGAAAATCGAGCAGCGCGTTCAGCTCGTCTTCCGGAAGGACTTTCATCTCGAGGGCGACTTCGCGCACCGTCTTGTTCTGGGCGAACGCCCTTTTCGAGATCTCCGCCGCCTTATCGTATCCGATCCGCGGCGCCAGCGCCGTAACAACGCTGAGGTTTCGCTCGACCGTCTCGCGACACTTCTCCTCATTTGCCTCGATCCCGGCAACGCAACGGTCCGCAAACGCGCGGCTCACCGTGGCCAGTGTGTGAATCGACTGCAGAAGATCGTACGCCATCAGCGGCATCATCACATTCAACTCGAAGTATCCGCCGATGCCACACGTGTTGATCGCGGTATCGTTCCCCATTACCTGCGCTGCAACCATTGTCACCGCTTCGCACAGAACCGGATTTACCTTGCCCGGCATGATCGAACTTCCGGGTTGGATCGACGGCACGTTGATCTCACCGAATCCGGTGCGCGGGCCCGAACCCATCAGCCGAATATCGTTTGCGATCTTTGTCAGGCTCACGGCGATCGTCTTCAACTCTCCGGATGCTTCCACGCACCCATCGCGCGCCGCCTGCGCTTCGAAGTGATTATCCGCCTCGCGGAACTCGAGGCCCGTGTCCCCGGCGATGTAGTCGATCGCTTTTGCCGGAAAATCCGGCGTGCGGTTGATGCCCGTGCCGACCGCCGTACCGCCGAGCGCCAGATCGAGTAACCCGTCACGCGCTCGTGCGGCCCGTTGCTCCGCCTTGAGCACCTGTGCGGCGAACCCGGCGAACTCCTGTCCGAGCCGGACCGGGGTTGCGTCCATCAGGTGGGTCCGGCCGGACTTCAGCACCTTGTCGAACTCTTTCGCTTTCGCGTAGAGCGCCTTTTGCAGGTGCTCGAGTGCGGGAATCAACTCTTCGGTGATGGCCACCGCAGCGGACACGTTCATCGCTGTCGGGATCACATCATTCGACGACTGTTGCATGTTCACATGGTCGTTAGGATGCACAGCTTTGCCACCACGGTCCTCCCCGAGAATTTCTGCCGCCCGGTTCGCAATGACTTCGTTAGCGTTCATGTTTGTCGACGTCCCGCTCCCCGTCTGGAAAATATCCAAAACGAATTCGCCGTCCAGCTTGCCGTCCACGACTTCTCCCGCCGCCTTTACGATGGCGCCGGCCACCTTGTTGTCGATAAGACCCAGGTCGAGATTCGTTCGTGCACACGCCCGCTTGACCAGGCCGAGGGCATAGATGAATCGCCTCGGAAAACGCAGCCCGCTGATCGGAAAGTTCTCAACGGCCCTGGCCGTCTGCGCTCCATAATACGCATCAGCCGGCACTTTCATTTCGCCAAGCGAATCCTTTTCCGTCCGGTAGTTTCCCATTTCTCCTCCCTGTCCGGTTTGCAAATATCTGAATTAAAGAGGGGCGCGACCTTCCGTCACGCCGTCATTATAGCGAGTCCACCAGACCCGCGGAAGGCCAACCTAGCGAATGTAACCCAGCGAGCGGAGCTTCTCCTGCAGCGTCTCCAGCTCTTCGAAACTAAGATCCTTCTCCGGCATCTGGCTCACGTAGTCGCCCACGAAGCGGATCGGCCTCTCCCCGAGGGTCTCGGGCTCGATGATGGTTGTCATCAGCGTCCCGTCGAAATCCCGTGATTGCGGCAGGCCCAGCAGGTAAAGAATCGTCGGCGCAATGTCTGCAATATTCTTCGCCTGTCCGTTGATTCCCTTTCGGATGTGGTTTCCCCACATCAGGTAAATCCCGTCCCGGTCGTGGTACCAACTCTCCCTTTCGGACGCCTCTCTTACGATCGTCCGTGCGTTGATGGAGAGATCCGATCCCTCCACAAAATATCCCGCGTATCCTCCCCTCACGATCAGGTCGGGAGGTTGCCCGACCGCGTCAGCCGGCACGTCGACGAGCTCCACGGACAAGCGGTCATTGCCGTGCGGAACCGCATCGCACGCTTCCTTCAAGAATCGAACGAGCGCCTCCCTCGGCGCCTCCCCAGCTGTGACGGGCACCCCACGTTTTTCCAGTTCCTCAACTGTCACGAGAGCGTCGTTGAAGTACAGGCACCAGCGATTGTGAAACACAACCGTCTCATCGTGATTTACTTCGCGGGGTGTGCTGAGCAAACCGAGGGACGCAAAGTACTTGTTCAGGTCGATCACATACTTGTATTCCCGAAAGCCGTGATCGGACGCAATGACCAACGTCGCATCCTCGGGAAGCGTGCCGATGAGCTCTCCGAGAAACCGGTCGATCGTCTGGTACACCTGACGGGTCCTGTCCGAAAACCCTTCGTGATGCTGGATGTTGTCAGGCGCCATAAATACATAGGAAAAGAAGTCCCAGTCGTCGTAGTCATAGAAGTACCGCGCAAAACCGGCCGTAAGTTCGGCGCCCTGCGGCACCGCATCACCGGCAAACCCCAGCGTCACGAGATAGTACCCGAATTCCTCCTCGATCTCGGCACCGAGGGAGTCGGGGTAAGTCATCTTGAGTTCCGGGTCCGAGGGTAGACGAAGAAACGGCGACGTGCGAATTGGCCGATTGACGATACCGGCACCGTCACCCTCGACCTTGATACTGCCGGCGACCCGCCGCGTTTCCCGGATATCGCCGGAGGGCTTACGATAATCGAATTGAAACCAGGGAGAATATTCGCCGAACGTGAACGCCGTGACCGGCACATCATCGCTCACTTTCCAATCGCCACCTGTCGGGAACACTTTCAGCGCGATCGTGTCGTAGATGTGTACGTTGTCGTCCACGGTGTCGTACATAACCATCACGAACGTGTTTATCGACAGGACCGTCCGCATGATAAGGGGCGGCGTGTACGACCGGCTGTCGAGATCCTTGTCGAACCTGCCGACAAAACGCCGGGTTCGTACGGATGTGGGTTTGATGCCGCTTGCATAGACAATCGGCGTCATCAGTCCCGATATCATAATTCCGTTGACGGGTTGTACCGGATAGGTGACGGGCACATTGGCTACCGCAGACCGCCGATCAGCCCGGGAAGCGATGTCCCAGATGTACGGCACTTCGACGTCGACCGACGAGACAGCCCGAAATTCCTTTTCTTCCGGTAACCACTTTCCAAACGTGTAAACGCCGGTCTTCTGAGGTGAGAACCCCGTAAGCATCGACGTCCACGCGGGTGGTGTGAAGTAACAGTCGGTCGAACGCAATATGCCTGAGGAGCCTTCCGCCTTGAGTCTTGCGAAGGTCGGGAGAAGACCCTCCTCGATCATCGGGTCGATGATGCCCCACGTCGCTCCGTCGAGGCCGATGAAGACGACCTGATCGTTGCTCCTGCCGCCGTGATCCGAGAGAAAATCGTTCATCGTCTCAAAGTCCACTTCCGAAACCGTCACGTCGACCGCCGGGGACGTATCGGGCCTCGTGATGACTGACGGCGATTTTCTCGGGTCACCGATCAGCCGGTAGGCGATGAACAGCACGACGAGAAGGAGAGAGAGTCCGAATATGGCGAGAAGTGGTTTGAGTCTCATGGCGATTGCGGGCCCTGAAGAAGCTCCTGGTCCGATACCGGGGCGAGGTCATCGAATGTAACCGAGCGTTCGAAGCTTTTCCTCCAATGTCTCGAGCTCGTCAAAGGGAATGTCGTCGGGCGGCTTGAGGGTCTCGAAATTCCGGACAAAATACGGCCGGGTCCTCGCGGCGGGCACCAACGCAGCATTGATAACACGTCCGTCCATATCGTACGAAAGAGGCAGGCCCATGAGGTGAAGAATCGTCGGGGCGATGTCGACGATTTTACGGTCACCGCTGGCCACGCCCTTTGCGATCCTGTTGCCCCACATCATGTAGATCCCTTCCTTCGCGTGATAGTTACTCTCTCTTGGCCTGGCCTCACGAACGGGAGAGTTGGAGTGAATCTTCAGGTCCGACCCCTCGACGAAGTAATCCGTGTAACCGCCGGTGACGATCATGTCCGGCGGATCACCGACCGCGTCCTCAGGCACCTCGATCAGTTCAACCGGAAAGAAGCGGTCACTTTTCGTCATTGTGATCTGCCTGCACATACTCTGCAGGTACAAAATGAGCGCCTGGCGCGGAGTCTCAAACCCCTCGATCGGGATCCCGCGTTTCTGTAACTCCTCGAAGGTCAAAAGGCGCTTGTTGAAATACAGTGCCCACCTGTCGTGAAAAACAAGGGACTTGTCAAAGTCCGGCCGGTTGATGTCCTTGATAAGCTTGAGATTGTGAAAGTACCGGTTCAGATCGATCACGAATTTGTACTTTTTGAACCCGTGATCCGATGCAATGACAAGCGTCGCGGCATCGGGCATCTCCTTGATCAGCCGTTCGAGATAACGATCGAGCTTCTCGTACACGCGCTCCGCGAGTTTAGAAAAACCTTCCCGGTGCTGAATGTTGTCTGGCGCCATGAACACGTAGAGAAAGAGGTCCCAGTCGTCATACCGGTAAAAGTACCTCGCATAGTCCGTTGTTCGCTGCGTGAGGGGCGGTATGAGAGGCGGGGCGTAGCTCAGGTGTGAATGGTAACACCCGATGTCACGCACGATGTCGTCTGCGAACGACTTGGGATACGTCATCCGAAGATCCGGGTCGTTCGCAAGCCGGAGTCTCGGCGTCATGAGAATGGATCCTCGGCCACCGGGTCCCTTGTACATACGGACCTTGAAACTGCAGCACACATCACGCTTGTTCTTACCCGTCCCGTCGCTGATCCTGATCCACGGCCCGTGATGATCGTGCTTCCACACGTATGCCGGAACGTCGTCTCCCTTGTCGTGTTCGACTCCGTGCGGAAATATCTTCAGCACCGACGTCGTATACTCCTCCACGCCGTCATCGATCGTATCGTAGACAGCCGCATAGATCAGGTTGTCGGCGAATCGGGATGCGGCGATTTTTCGGGGTGAATAGGTTTTGTCGTCCAGGGGCGGGTAAAACGGTCCCGGGAGGGCCCTGAAAACCACCGGCAGCCCACCACCACCCTTCTGCTTGCCGAAGCCCAACGGGGTGAGCAACCCGGAAGCCATGACGCCGTTGACTTTGCGCGCCGGATAGGTTACCGGCACGTTGATCACCGCCACCTGTCGTCCTGCGCCCGAGGCGACATCCCAGATACGAGGTACCTGAACGTCGAGGGAAGATACGGTTCGAAACACATTGCCCTTCCCTTCCCAGCTGCCAAACGTATAGACGCCGGTCTTTTCAGGTCGGTATCCGCTGAGCATGGACGTCCAGGCAGGAGGGGTAAAATAGCAGTCCACCGATTCGAGAACGCCGTGCGCACCCTCTTCCTTCAATCGTTGAAACGTCGGGAGCTGTCCTCGCTCGATCATCGGGTTGATGATGTCCCAGCTCGCCCCGTCCATCCCGATGAAAACGATCGGGCCTCCACGGCTCTTTACCTTGCGAACGAAGTCGTCCATTGTGGCAAAC
>JAPUJU010000048.1 GCA_027296025.1 bacterium | reverse complement strand
ACGGGTTGCGTGGTGCTGAGTCTTCGGTTCGCGAGCGGCGCGCGCCGGCGACGCTGCAAATTGCACCACCGGGACCCAAGCCTTCAGGAGTCCCAATGAACACTGCCAAAAAGATGCTGTTTCTGGCTCTCACGGCCGTTCCCGGCGTGGCGATGGCTCAGATCGCCCCCCCTGCCCCCGGCGTGGAGTTGCCACAGGCATATTTTGATGTGCGCGCGGACAAACCGGGTGCATTCCAGTTCGAGAAGGCCTGGATTCAGAAGGCGGACAGGGCGCGGGCCAGACGCGAGGCGTTTCGAGTGATGTCGGGCCCACAGGGCCTCGGCCGGGCGGCGTTGTCCGATACCGAACAGAAGCGCATGGTCGTCGCTGGAACCGTCCGAGTGCCCCTGATCATGATCAAGTATTCGAACACGGGTCCCGACCCGTATCCGGCCTCGACGCTCGAATCCAAACTTTTTACAGGCGCCGGGCTGACCATGACAAAACTTTACGACGAGATGTCGAACGGTCTTCTCACTCTGACCGGTGACGTTCTCGGCTGGGTCACGGCCACTAACACGGACACGTACTTCGAGGGTGGCTGTAACGGCCTCTGTGGCAGCTCGAAGACCGGGCAGCTGATCCTCGAAGCGCTGCAGGGCACGGACGCTGCGACGGATTTCAGCCAGTATGACAACGACGGCCCCGATGGCATCCCGAACTCGGGTGACGATGACGGCTTCGTCGACTTTATCGCTATCGTACAGCCCGAAGTCGGTGGCGAGTGCGGAAACACGAACATGTGGTCGCATCGCTGGGTTGTGACCGGCTGGCCGGAGTTCGGGGCGCCCTGGACGACGAACGACGCGGCCTCGGGCGGCGGATTTATTCGGGTTTTTGACTATACGATTCAGCCTGCCCTGGGATCAGGGGGTGGTTGCGGCAGTGGAACGGTTGAGATCGGGGTTTACAGTCATGAGTTCGGCCACGCGTTCGGCCTTCCGGATTTGTATGACACCGACGGCGGCGGACAGGGGATCGGCGAGCACGGTCTTATGGGATCGGGCAACTGGAAGAACCCCGACAATCCCACCCATATGAGTTCGTTCACAAAAGAGAAACTGGGCTGGCTCTCGCCTATCGAGGTGGGACCGATCCTTCAGAACTACAACATCCTCGATGTTGAAAGCAACGCGCAGGCGTATCAACTTAATCTCTTCGAAGAGCCTTTTGCGCGCAAAGCGTATCTGCCGCTCGCCGGTGCGTACTCGCTTCACTGTGGCTGGCCGGGTGGACCGGCAGGCGCGCGGAACTGGGCAACAGGCGCGGGCTATGGAAACATGTGGGATGAGTCGATCGAGTGTGACTTTTATTACAATGGGAGCGGATCGGTCACTCTCGAGTATGATGTCTACTACAATTGCGAAGCAACCTACGACTTCGCTTACCTTAAGATCGATGTCGGCGGTACGATCTCTACACTCGCAACGATGACGGGCACCGGTACTATCGTCGATGCGACGATCGACCTCACGACCTACATCAGCGGGGCGCCCAAGGACTACACGATCATTGCGCAGTTCACGTCCGATGTCACCTATTCGGATGAGGATGGGCTCTACAATTCAACGGGCGGTGGCCCGTTCAAGCTCGACAACATCTCCGTGACGGGCGGGGGCGAGTCGTACTTCTCCGACTTCGAGCAATACGAGGACGGATGGCACTACGACGAAACGCGAAACGGTCACAAAGAATACTTCCTGGTCGAGAACCGCAGCAAGGCGAACGGGCTGTTCGACCAGGATATTCACGCGCCCGGTCTGGTCATCTGGCACATCGAAGAGTACGTATACAATACCGGCTCTGGAGTGAACGAAGGTGGTACCGCGGGCACGTCGAATCTCCGGCCGGCCGCAGTGACGATGGAGGAGGCGGATGGTCTCCGGCATCTTCTCCTCGGAACCAACCGCGGGGATGCGGGAGACTCGTTCCCGGGATCGACCTCGAACACGACCTTCGACAACGCGGCCAATCCGAACAGTATGGGCAACAACGCCTGGGCGACGCGGGTGCTCGTGCAGAACGTCAGTGCCGCTTCCGCAACCATGACGGCCGACATGCGTGCCGGCCGAAACGCTCCGACTCTGACATCGATCACACCGAACCAGGGCGCCAACGATGGCGTGGTGACAATTACCGATCTGCAGGGCAGCCGTTTCGTGCACGGCGCGACATTTCTTCTGCGTAACACCGGTGCGGCGGCTTCCGGATCGCGCTCATCGGGTCTGCCCGATATCAACGGCCAGAATGTCCAGTGGATCGGCAAGGTGAAACTCGTCGGTGAAGTCGACCTCAACGGTGTCGCCGGGGGCACGTATGACGTCATCGTTCGGAATCCCGACGGTCAGGAAGCCACGCTCGTCGATTCGTTTACGGTGAACGACGTGGTTCCCGTCTTCGTCACTGCGTTCACCGCCAGCATGGGCATCAACGGTCCGAAGCTGATGTGGGACGTCTGGGCGGACGAGGCGATTCAGGGCTTCCGCATTCTCCGGGCGGAAGTGGGAGGCGTCGAGTTCGACATCACGCCGTCCGGTTTGATCGCGCCCGATATCCGTGAGTTCGTCGATGAGACAGTGCAACCGGGCGTTGCATACGATTATTTCCTGATTGTTGTGCTCGAAGATGGTTCCGAGGTGAGATCCAGGAGAGTGTCCCCCGGGTCACTGGCGAGGGTTCTGGAACTCGCGCAGAATCATCCCAACCCGTTCAACCCAACTACGACAATCGATTTCGTGATGTCGGTTGACGCGTTCGCGAGGCTGATCATCTATGATGTCCGTGGCCGTGAGATCGTGCGCCTCGTCGATGAGGTTCGTCCTGCGGGTACGAACAGCGTCACATGGAACGGCATCAACGCTCAGGGACACCCGGTGAGCAGCGGTGTTTACATCTACAGGCTTAACGTCGGCAAAATCTTGCTGACAAAAAAGCTTATCCTGCTAAAATAGCTTGGAGCTATATCGAAGAGCCCCCGGTACCCCGGGGGCACACTGCATTCGATCAACGTGCCGAAGGTACGTGATGGAACAGACCTTCACGCGGAACATAGACGCTCTCGACCAGATTTTTGCGTTCACCGGACGATTTGTCGAGGACGAGCGCCTGAACGAAAACGTAGCATACTCCATCGATCTGGCGGTGGAGGAGCTGTTCACGAATATGGTAAAATACAACACCGGCACGAGCAAGAACATCGCGATCCTAATCGACAGGGAAAAGGACGAGGTTGTTCTTCAGCTGATGGATTTCGACGTCGAACCCTTCGACCCGACGAGCCCTGAAGACATCGACACCGACCTGCCTCTGGAAGCAAGGAAACCGGGAGGCCTGGGATTGCACCTCGTGAAGTCTGTCGTCGACAAGATTACCTACGAATACAAAGACCGCACCATGAAGGTGACCGTGTCCAAGAGTTTGAGCTGAACAGCATGTTTGAGATCGTCAACGACGGCAACGGTACAATTGTTCTCAAGGGGCGTTTCGATGCCTCCCAGACCGACCGGGTTCGTGAGGTTCTCGAGCACCTCACCGACAATTCCGTTCTGGATTTCGAGGGGCTGGACTACATCTCCAGTGCCGGGCTCGGCGTCCTGCTCGGTACCCAGAAGCGCCTGGCCGGGTCCGGGAAAGGATTGAAGCTCATCCGTTTGAATAACCACATCCGAGAGATCTTTCGTATTGCGGGCTTCGATCAAGTGTTCGAGATCGAATAGCCCATTTTGCCGACCCGTACCTGCATCCCACCGATTGCTATCCTCGAGGGCGGGGCATTGACTTCGCCGGGCGCTGTGCCGTGTCCCGAATGGTCCTTTTTCTTACCAACTTTTTGACCGGATCCGAGTAATTATGCAAAGAGATCGGGACTCTGTCCTCGTCGAGAATTGTTTGTCGGGAGACCGGAAGGCGTTCGAATTGCTCGTTCAGAAATACGAAAAGAAACTCTACAACGTCGCTTATCGCATCATCAGCGATCCAGAGGATGCCATGGACGCCACCCAGTCGACTTTCGTCAAGGCATTCGAGAAGTTGAACACGTTCGACCCGAAATACCGGTTTTTCAGCTGGGTTTATCGAATTCTGTTGAACGAGTCGCTGACCATGGTTCATCGAAAGAAGAGGTTTGAGCCGTGGGAAAGCGATATTGTTGATCGCCGATCGGCGCCCTCCCCGAGCCCCTCCGATACCTTTGACGAGACCGAAATCGACCAGCAAATCCAGAAAGCCATGAGAGTTCTCAAGCCCGACTACCGGGTCGTGATCGTCCTGAAGCACTTTCATGGGATGAGCTACCGGGAGATGGCCGAGATCACGGGTGTTCCTGAGAAGACGGTCAAGTCGCGTCTCTTTACTGCACGACAGCAACTCAAGGATATCCTCGAAGAACAGGGGATCGTTAGATGAACGACACCAGAATAGAACCTATCATGTGGAGCAAGATAGACGGCGAACTGATGCCGGAGGAGCAGGAGTTGCTCGAGAAACACTTCGAGGAGCATCCGGGGGACCGTGAACACTTCAGTGCCTTGGAGGCCTTTTCCGACGTACTGGGAAAGGTCGAAGAGATTGATGCCCCGCCGGAACTCCGGCAACGAATTGACGCCGGGCTCGATATGGCGTCCCCTGCCAGAGGTCTGACGTTTTTCGCGAGGCTCCGCTCCATGTTTTTGCCCGACGGCTCCAACGCTCTCAAGTTCGTTGCAGTTGCGGCGGGTGGCTTCGCCGTCGGCGTAATCGGCTATCATTTAGTTAATTATGAATCGCTTCGAAACGGGTCGCTTGACATGTCGAAAATTTATGGCAGTATGAACGTTGACACGAATTCTCATCGCATCATAGACATCGATCTGGAGGGTGTCCAGGGCACCCTGAGATTTGACAAAAGAGGTTCCGTCATCGTTTCCGAGATCGAAATCGACTCGGAGGCGAAAGTCGAGGTGCGGATCGTATACGAGGGCAAATCGGTGCGTTTCGGGGGGATAGACCCGACCAGAGACCCCGATGGACGGATCACGGTGGACGGCAACAGCGTGACCCTCTCCAACAAGGGCGCTGGGAAGTATTACGTCATGATCGACGTCGACCCGAGTGCTCAATCACTCATTTCTGTTTACATCTCTTCTGAGGGCAGCGTGCTGCTCGAGCGGCGCGTCGACCCGGCGGGGCTCTAAGTACTGGATTCCGGCCGCTTGGCGCCAACTTTTTTAGTGTTGCTGGATAGTTAGTCTGACAAGCGTAGCTGTTTTTTAATCCACTAACCCACTCCTGAAAGGGGGGAGCGATGAGCAAATACAAAGGCCTGCTTACCGGCTTTGCCGTCGTTGCTATTCTCGCCCTTGCCTACTTTTCCTTCATTTACACACCACCCGGGGAAAAGGGCGTCACTGGTGCAATCGGCACTGCCGACCGCTATCGAGCGGAACAAATCAATTCTGACGACGTTCGCCTGGGTGGCGAATACGCTGCAGTAGGCGTGAAAACCGTCGAGACGCTGACCGAGGAAGAGCTCGCCGGGTTGCTCGAGCGTATGAGCCCGGCGGAGCGCGCGAACCTGCTGGAGCGCGCGAACTTCTTTTCCGCGGTCTGGAGTCGCATGAATGCGGCCGAGCGCAGCAATGTACTCGAGCGCCTGACGCCGTCCGAGCGCACGAAGATCTTCCAGCGTCTCAGCGTTACTGAGTCCGATTTTGGCAAGATGAGCGTTGCCGAGCGGTCGAACGTGCTCGAGCGCGTCAACTTCGCGGAAGCTTGGTCGATCTTCAGTCGCCTCAATGTCTCCGACGAGACGCTGGCCCGCATGGATGTGGCCGAGCGTGCGAAAGTTCTCGAGCGCCTTACACCTGCGGAAAGAACGAGAGTGTTTGAGCGCTTCAGTGTGTCCGAAGCGGACTTTGGCCGAATGGGTGTTGCCGAGCGGCAGAAGTTGTTCGACCGCCTTACGGCTACCGAGCGTGCGGATGTTTTCGAACGCGTGAATGCGTTCGACAGCGCGCTTAAACGCATGGACGTCACCGAGCGTGCACGCGTGTTCAATCGCCTCAGCCTCAGCGAACGTACGAATATCTTTGAGCGCTTCAACGTGACGTCGGAAGCCTGGGGGCGGATGAACGTCTCCGGTCGCGCACGTGTGTTCGAGCGTTTGACGCCTGCCGAGCGTGGGAGTGTATTCGAGCGTCTGAGCATCTCGGAAGCGGCGTACCCGAAGATGGACATCGCAGGGCGCGCGGGGATCTACAACCGTCTCACCCCTGCAGAACGCACCGGTGTTCTCGAGCGCCTCAATTTCTTTGAGTCAGCACTGAGTCGCATGGATGTCGCCCAGCGCGTTGATATACTCAATCGCCTGACGCCCGCCGAGCGGACGAACGTCCTCTCGCGTCTCATAACGGAATCCGCGTACAACAGGATGAGCATAGCAGAGCGCGCTCAGATTTTTGAGCGCCTGACACCGGCCGAGCGCATGCGCTTCTTCGAGCGCCTGAACCTGTCCGATGCCGCCCTGGCGCGCATGAACGTCGCCGAGCGTGCAAACATCCTGGAGCGCCTGACACCGGCCGAGCGCATGCGCTACTTCGAGCGTATGCGCATCACCGAGTCTGCGTATGGAAAGATGAACGTCGCCGAGCGCGCGGACATCTTTGAGCGCCTGACGCCTGTCGAGCGCTGGAGCGTCTACAATCGTTTGAACATATACGAAGCGCTTTATCAACGCATGACGCCTGCCGAGCGCGCCCGCGTGTTCAACAGGCTGACGCCGGCCGAGCGGACGGGAATCTACGGCCGCCTCAATGTCAGCGAGCAGTCGTTCGGCCGCATGAACATCACCGAGCGTGCGAAGATTTTTGAGCGCCTGATGCCCGCAGAACGCATCGACGTCCTGGCTCGTTACGACATCTATGCGACGTCATTCGGCCGCATGAATGTCTTCGAGAAGGCTCAGATCTTCGAGCGCCTGACGCCGGCCGAGCGGACACGTGTGTTCGAGCGTACCGAAGTCAGCGAAGCAGCGTTCGCCCGGATGAGCTTCGACGAGCGTGCGCGAGTCTTCGAGCGTCTGACACCGGCAGAACGGTCCGGCATGCTGGAACGTCTCCGGATTGCCGACTAGTCGGTCGCCGGTTCGATACTGCGAGTGGAGATGCCACACCATTTGGTGTGGCATCTCCCGTCTGTTTACCCTATGATTGCCCGTATGCATCGCACACTCGCCCTCGGTGCCTTTATAATCGCTTTCCTTATTTCCGGGCCGACCGCTTCGCAAGAACTGAAATTGAGGAGCGTTCAGACGGATGACATGCGCCTCGTCTACTACGACCCGGCACACGAGTACATCATTCCTCATCTGTCTCGGTGCTTCACGAACTCACTTCGATTCCACGAGCAACTTTTCGGCTACAAGTTGAGCGAGCGCGTTACGATCATTCTTCGTGACCTGAACGACCACGGTTACGCCGGTGCCACGTCGCTTCCGTACAACTACCTCATCCTCGGTATGGAACCGTTTGAACAGGTGTACGAAACCTCTCCGACGAACGAGCGTCTGAACTGGGTGATGAG
>JAPUJU010000047.1 GCA_027296025.1 bacterium | reverse complement strand
CCCCGCCCGCCGCGGCTTCGGCAGCTGGCCCGGCGTGGGGTCAGGTGGTCGACTCCGAATCAGAGTCGTCGCGAGCCTCTGCTTCCGGGCGATCGGCCACACGGGTCTGCAGACGCCGGACTTCATGGTCGTATCCGCGTCCGTATCGACTGGAGCCCAGAGTGATCCTGAGCACCACGAGTACGACGACGACTACGGCCACGGTGGAGGCGATCACGGCGAACCACGATATCGCTTCCGGCGTTGCTATCGTCGTCCAAATCAGAGCCCACGGTCTGCAGAGTCACCAAGCGAGCCAAGGCAGCTTCCAATCCTCGCCAGGTGGAGGCTCTATCGGTTTTGTGTACGTCACCTCCGCCGGATCTTGCAGGAATCTTTCAATCTGCAATATAGCGAAACGGAAATGTGCCCTCTGACTTACATTTTCGGTTGTGTCTAGCCGTTCTCTTAGCCAGTTCTTCAACTCTTCGAGCTTCAACAAAGCTACGGCTCGAACCTGCGTGGCCGCGTTTTCGTTGGTACACAAGCTCATCATGTTGTAGACAATGACAGTATCGACAACTCGCCCGATCTCAGCGTGATAGCCCGATCCATGCCCCGATTTCCATGTTGACTGAATCAACTTATCAAGCACTTCGGCCAAGCCGGGGTAGCTATCGTCCCGCGCATGATATTCTACCAAACGGGCCGCCCGTGCCGGATGGAGCATCAGCCTCACCGTCATGTGAGCGGTCGCTTCTGCGGCGGACAGAGGATCGAATGTGAAACCTGTTCGCCGCTCGAATACCTCACGGGGACGGTTAGGGCTTGAGACCCCAGGCGGAAGGGGTGGAATCAAATCGAGTATGCTCTCTGGAATGGCCAGCACGTCCGGTTGAATGGTTCCGAGCAATGCATCCAGCGCTCTGCGCTGCTCTTCGGGCGAAACTCTCTCCGTTACATTTTGGCCATCACCTCGAACGGCGTAGGTATAGTACAATCCACCAAGCAGCTTGGAGACTGCCTCGACCTGGTAGCGGTGAAACATGTACAGGAGCAGAAGCACCTCCTCCAGCCTCGCCATCGGTGCCCCTTCTCGAAGGTTGTTTTCGGAAACTCGGCCGAGGGCGAGAGCGCGTACCTTCATCACGCGCACCAGTTCGTCAACGGGATTACTTCCATTGTCGTAAGGATGACCCAGGGGATGTGCACCGCCAGCCGCGCGGGCATGTGGATCCGAGAGGTAATGCAGGCCCGACGCGGTAGCTTTGCTCAAGACGTCGCTTAAACCTCTCTCCTCCTCCGCTCTGCCTTTAAACTCCTGATAAGCATACGCGATCGCTGCTTTGTCCCACTCACCAACGCCCGTTGTGTATGCATCGGACAAGTCAAATGAGCCATCCTGTGTGACCTTGACCAATGGAAGAGGATAGTCCATCACCGACGCACGATCGTCCACGCTCGCGGCAAAGTTGTGGCGAAGACCAAGAGTGTGTCCAACTTCGTGAGCTGCTAGCTGTCGCATACGTGCCAACGCCAATCTTTGCAGGTCGGGCGAGACGGGCTTGCCTTGTTCGTAGGGAGCCAGCAGCGCCTCTGCAAGCAAGTAGTGCTCGCGGACGCGGAGCGAAGCGATCGTAACGTGTCCTTTGATGATCTCGCCCGTGCGAGGATCCCTTACGCTGCTCGCGGGCGACCGTCCGCCCGTAGAGCGATGCACCCACTGAATCACGTTGTATCGGACGTCCATCGGATCGGCGCCCTCGGGTAGAATCTCGACCCGAAAGGCGTTCAAGTAACCTGCGGCTTCGAATGCCTCATTCCACCAACTGGCACCCTCGAGCAGTGCGGAGCGGATCGGCTCCGGAGCTGCGGAATCGACATAGTACACAATCGGCTTAGCAGGCTCGCTCACCGGAACGTTGGGATTCCTTTTCTGCAATCGATGCCGAGCAACAAAACGCTTCACGACGGGTTCGCCGATCGGCGCAGCAAAATCCATATCTTCGCTCGTGAATAATCCAGAGCGGGGATCCCAAATACGCGGCTTGTACTCGGCGTCGGGAAGCTCGATGAACGAATGGTGTTGTCGCACGGTGATGGCTCCCGGATCGGGAACTACCTGCCACACCAAGTCACCGGGATCGTCTCCAACAACCGTCACCGTGACCTCGACTTCAGTGTTCTTAGGAAAATTCTTTGTTCGAGGCAGATAGAAGGCGGAGCGGGAAACGTCGATCTCGTATCTTCCTTGATTCGCCCACCTCAGCGCACCTGTCAAGTCCTGCTGGTCGCGCAGAAAGAACGCACTCGCATCTACAAGTACCAGGCCCTCTTCTTCCGCCGCGACCTCAAATCCCCAAATCACAGATTGTGCAAATGATTCTCGAACCGCTCGGCGTTCCTCCGGATTCTCGCTGATGGCACGAAATCGATAGTTGGGTTGCACGAAGAGGACCTTAGGTCCCACCCGGTGAAACATCACAACACCTACACTGCGAAGCTGACCGCGGTCCAGTCCGCTAATACCGTCCGATCCCACTCCAGCCGGAAGCGAACGAACGTAGAGAAACTCGGTATCCCATTTGTCGATCTCGAGCCAGAGCTTACCGGTCTTAGCATCCCAGTAGAACGGGAAGTAGCCAGGGAATTTCTCCATGCCCGCCGTTTTCTCTTGGATCGTGACGGGCCCCTTCGATTCCGCAGACGTTTGCGCAAACGCATTGGAACAGAGAGCCAAGAAGCAAGACAAGGCGATTGTCACAGGATTCATAGTGACCTCCATCGAAATCGCACATTGGCCCCAACACACCGACGTTTTTGAATACCTTCGCCTCTTCCATGACGCGCCCAGATAGGAACTCTCGACTCAGGCCCACCCCAGCTCAGGCTGGCCCGAGGTTCAATCCTCCTTCTTCCGGTGCTGGGCGTCTCAGACAACCATCATGGTATCCCAAAAAGGAGGGTACTTCCGCCGTCAAGTGTGACCCTTTCTGTCGAGATAAGCATTGCTCCACCTCAAACTCGAGATTCGGGACTCTTCTGGCCTAATCAGTCTTGCGGGAGCCGTCGCTCTGGCGGAACCGAAGGAGATGCCCTGGGGCGGGATGGTCTCGTACGTGCGCAGCGTCGACGGGACGCTCGTCGGGATCGTCACGCCGGTTGGTGGGCCGCCAATCGAGAACCTTGGCGCGAAGGCCGCACGAATGCGGTCCGGACCCGACGGCCGACGAGCTGAGCTGTGCGTCCTTTCCGAGCTGCGAATAACGAAGTGAGGCTCGTCCTCACCCACCCCCCATCCCCGCCCGCCGCGGCTTCGGCAGCTGGCCCGG
>JAPUJU010000046.1 GCA_027296025.1 bacterium | reverse complement strand
TGCAGTGATCGCCACTCCACGCCTTCACGTTGTCCTCGAAAATCTCTGGGGTCGTCAGGCCGCGCGCGCAGTCCCAGGACACGCGCCATCCTTCGGCAAACCCGACCAGCATGTCCGGGCCGTCCTTGCGGTACGGTCCTTTGAAATCCTGTTCGGTATTCGTCACGGCATTGATCGACGGCTGTCCGTTCTTCGGGTCGATGAGGCCAACCAGGCCGTCGATGATTTCCTGCTTCAGCGCTTCACGGTCCTTCGAATCCACGATGCCATGTCGTTCGCGCCCCGCGATGTTCAGGTAGATGCCGCCGAGGCCGAGACCGTACGCCTTCGTCTTCGACCAGTCGACGTCGGCCAGGTATTCGCCCTTGCCATCGGTGCCATCTTTCAACGTCAGGTAGCCGTTGTCGCGAAGCCACGAGTTGAGATTGATGCCGCGCTTGAACGTCTTGAAGCCGTGATCGGACATCACGAAGACGGCGGTATCTTTGCGTTCGTATGCGAGGGTCTCACCGAGAAGTTTGTCCATCTCGCGGTACATATCGAAAAGGGCGTCCTTGTGCTTCACCGTATCCTTGCCCGCGTTCGCCGGGTGATCCTCGTCGAGATAGCGGAACGTCATGTGCTGGAGCCGGTCGCTTATATCAAAGACGCAGATGACGACGCCCCTCCTGAGCTTGTCGAGCGAGTGGAACCAGTGCTTACGGCGCTCTTCATAGATGAGGTAGGTCTGGTCGAGAAATCCCTGCTCGTCGATGATTTTCTCGTTCAATGCCCAGGTGTCTTCGGCCAGGCCGGCCGTTGTAAATGGGCCGAGAAGCTTCGAGAGGTACGTCGCATAAAACGGAGGCGAAGAGATCGGCATCACCGGCCGGTCCGGATCGATCTGGATCGGCGTGACGTACATCTTGAAATCGCCGTTCATCTGCGTCACGTAGAAGCGCGCAATTCCGCTGAACTTGAGATTCGTCGCTGCCTTGAACGTCAGCCGGATCAGCGGCGAGTACACGCGCTCCTTGAGCGTGTGCTTCTCACCGTTGACGTCGAGAACCGCCTCGCCGTTGGAACGCGTGATCACCAGCGGAAGTTCCAGGGTCTGACCGTTGATCGGGCTGGCCGGCCCTTCGATCGTCGTGTGGATCGGCCCGCCACCGTTCTTCTTCAGAGTCACGACATTGCCGCCGATCTCCGCCGCTTCATCCGCCTGCGTATAATATGTGAACGTCCCCATCGTCCCGCGCAGGTCCGGCACGTCCATACCCGCGATCAGGAGTCCGTTGAATTTCTCGGGGGGAAACGTAATCGGTACCCGAAGCACCGTGCTGAACACTCCGTAGTCGCTTAATATTTTCCAGAAACTGATGCTCTTGCGCAGAAATCGCAACCCTCCCTTCTTCGTGGGAATGCTGAACGGTCCCAGCTTCAGGAACTTTGCGCGTCCGTAGGTCGCACTCGTTGACATGAGCGGAAGGTACGTGCGGGGATCGCGCTTCAAGAAGTCGAAAATACCGTGGTACGACGGATCGGAACCCGTCGAAAAGCACGACCATGCCACCGGTGACATAGCGGGATTCGACGTGCCGAGCCGGCTGTACATCCCGCGTTCGGCGAGTTTCGAAAAGTTCGGGAGCTCGCCGTCGGCCATCATCTTCTCGGTAATGGTCGGCTCGAGGCCGTCGAGGCCGAGCATGATGACGTTGCGGACTCTCGCTTTGCCCTCGGGTTTTTTGCGGCGGAGACTCTTCCACAACATCCGAATCGGAAGCGTGAAGATGGCAAAAAATGCGGTGAAAAAAGCGATCAGGAAGGTGAGAAACGACGACACCAGCGCGAACCCGGCACCGGGGCCGATGTAGGCGTGTGCGGCCGCGGGAGCGAGCGTGGTGATCACCAGGGCGGCGATGAAAATTCGGTTACGGCTCGACATCAATACTCTTTAACACCTTCCAGGGGACGTCAAATATTGTCAGCTCCTCATCGGACGAGAGGAGATCGTTGCGAAGGGAGAGAAAGAACGCGTTGTCCCACGTATGCATCCCCTGAAGTCGGCGTTCGCCGACGATCGTGGACGCTCCCACCCGCCCCTTCATGTCATAGCCGTTGTGGGGTACGAGGAGAATATCCGGTGCGCCCGGTGTCTGCCCTCCGCTGTATACATCCGCGCCATCAAAAATGTGCCGGATAATCGGCTCATCGCGCGGCCCGTCGTGCTCGATCGATCCGAACATCGCCTTGAGCTCGGACTTGATTCCCTCGACGTCCTTGTCCTCGACGCACCCCTTCGGATAGCGTTCCTTGCGATGAATGTAGATCCGGGCCGGATCGAGCGCGAACGCCGTCGAGTCCGACGTGATATCCGAGAGGGTGTCCGATCCGTCGTCGAACGCGAGGAACCCGTACTTCTGTAACATCGAGTTTACGTAGACTTCGTTTTTGATCCCGCAGAATCCGTGGTCAGACAGCATGAAGAAATTCTCCGGACTGCCTTCCTTTGAGAACTTTTCGTACACGTAACCGACAAAGTCGTCGACGTTCCGATGGTACTGAAGGAAGCGCTCGTGATTCGGGTGCGACGGATCTTCGTACGCGTCCCACTGAAAGTGGTACAGCCGGTCGGTGCCGGTGACGATGACCTGCATGAAATTCCACTCTTCCTTGTCCCAGAGCTCGTCCATGATGACCTTGCGACACTCGAGCAGGGCATCGAGATCCTTGAAGAGAAAGTCGGCGTCTTCGCGGCTCTTCTCCGTGTCGATATCGACCCGGTACCGAGCACGCGCCAGCGAAGCGAGGTACTTGCGCGGGTAGAGCGCACGCGGGATATCGATTGCGACGAACCCCGAAATCAGCACGCCGGGAATCTCACGCGCCGGGTAGGTCGACGGCTGATTGATGACAATGCTGCGCAGACCCTGCCGGCCCATGCGATCCCAGATCGTTTCCGTCTTGAGATCGTTGAACTGCGGAAAGCGGTAGTCGTAGCTGTTCTCCTTGAGGTCAGTGAACCCGTAGATGCCGTGTTCGCCAGGATTCTTACCCGTCATGAAGCTCGACCAGCTGACCGAGGAAATCTCCGGCAGCGAGACCGTCATGTCGGTGAGCGTGCCCCGCCCGACGAGTTCCTTGAGGTTCGGCATGACGCCGCGCTCCATCATGTCCTTGAGGAGCGTGCACGGTACGCCGTCGAGACCGACGACACAGGCGCGCCTGGCGTCCTTCTTCTTGAACAGCTTGAATGCCATGGATCTCTAGATGTAGCCCAGGTCTTTCAGACGGGCCTTGATCTTTTCTTCTTCTTCCTCGGAGTACTCGGCGCCGACTGCTTCGCCCGGAACGTACTGCATGAGCTCGAGCGTGCGAAGGATCTTGTTCGCGCTCTCCTCGACGGTTTCAGTCGCGGTGTTGACGATGATCTCCGGGTTCTCCGGTGCTTCGTACGGATCGCTTACGCCGGTGAAGTTTTTGATCTCTCCGGCGAGGGCTTTCTTGTAGAGCCCTTTGGTGTCGCGTTCTGTGAGGACGTCGATCGGTGCCTCGAGGTAGACTTCCACGAAGCGGTCGTGACTCTCACGAACCTCGTCACGGATCGCTTTGTACGGAGAGATGGCAGCGGTGATAGCGGCGACGCCGTTGCGAGAGAGAAGCTTCGCGACGTAGCCGATCCGCCGGATGTTGATGTCGCGGTCTTCCTTCGAGAATGTAAGACCCTTGCTCAGGTTCTCGCGGATCTCGTCGCCGTCGAGCACTTCGACGTTCATGCCGCGCTCGAGCAGTGTCTCTTCGATGTTGCGTGCGAGCGTCGACTTTCCGGAGCCTGACAGCCCGGTGAACCACAGTGTGAAACCTTTCATGCTGCCTCCTTCAAAAAGGGTGTCTAGATGACTTTGCCGATCATTTCATCGGGTACATCGATACCAAAGAAATCGAGGATCGAAGGCGTGATGTCATAGATCGATACCTTGTCCGTCGGTCCCTGGGGCTCCTTGCCCCGTCCATGCCACACGAAGATTCCTTCCTGCGCGTGGTTCGCGTCGTCTGGCCCCGTGTCGTTTTCGAAAATATGGATCTGACGATGACCGATCGTGCCGGCGCTGCGCCAGTTCAGATCGCCAAGGTACACGATGAGGTCGGGCGCGATGTTATTGCACTCCTTGTAGATCTCTTCCGGATAAAAAGCCTTGGTCCCGATCAGATTTCCCTTCTCATCCGGGATCGTCTCGATCTTCTGCTTGAGGACCTTGCGAAACGCCTCGTACTCGGAGGCGGGGATGAGCCCCCGCGGTTCGCGACCTTCGACATTCATGAAGATGCGCGCGTAGTAGCCGCCTTCGCCCCAGACTTTGGTCTTCGAAAAATTGATGTTGCGGGTACGTAGTCGCTCCGGCTCGGTCGGATAGTTCTTCACTTCGAGAAGGCCCTCCTTGATGAGCCACTCATTGATGCAGATACCGCCGTGCATGCCTTTCGCGCCGTGGTCGGACACAACGATGACCGATGTGTCTTTGGGAAGCGCATCGAGCGTCTCGCCGATTTCCTTGTCCATATAGAGGTAGTAATCCTTGAGAACGCTCTCGTGCGGGTTGCCGGGCTCGTACAGCCGGTGCGTCGGATCGCAGTAGCGCCAGAATCCGTGATGCAACCGGTCGGGACCCATCTCGACCATCATCGCGAAGTCCCAGTCTTCGGTCTTCAACATGTGCCGGTACACTTTGAAACGCTTTCTGGACATGTCATAGATCTGCTCGAGGAGGCGATCCTTCTGCGGCGTACGAAAATCTTTGACGTCAATGATGTAGTCGCCACCCGCTACCCGGTCGAGTGTCGCCTTGTAGTCCGCCGGGTACGTGAACTCAACGTCTTTACCCGGAGTGAGGAAGCTGCACACCATCACCCCGATCAGCGGCTTCTGCGGATAGGTCAGCGGAATACCGAGAAGCAGCGATCGCAGCCGCTTGCGCGAGAGGTGGTTCCATAGCGTCTTCGCCTTGATGTAGTTCGAGTTGGTTATATAGAGATCCTCGTACTCGTACGTTCTGCGGTTGCGGAACCCGTAGCAGCCGAGCATTCCAGGATCGTGCGACGTCATCATGGCCATCCACGCAGGCACCGTGATCGCGGGGATCGTCGAGACCATATTGCCCGCGAACCCCCCGTCCATAAGCCGCTTCACGTTTGGCATTTCATCCAGCCACTCCCCGAAGAGCAGCTGCGGCGTCACGCAGTCGAGACCGATAACACATAGTTTCTTACCCATTGAAACCCCTCAGGCGGTTTTGGAAACGGAACCGTAGTGACTTTCGAGAATCTCGGCGACCTCGCGGCGCGTGAACTCGTCCGGGAGCTTTTCGCCGGAGGCGAGCATTTCGCGCACCTTTGTGCCGCTCAGGAAAACGCGCTCGCTCTTGTCGTGCGCACAGGTCTTCATCGATGCCATTCCCTGGCACTTCTTGCAGAAGAACGAGTGGTCGAAGTTGACCGGCGTGATTTCCAGTTCACCGGGCTCGAACTGGAGAAAAATGTTCTGCGCGTCGTACGTGCCGTAATAGTCACCGACGCCGGCATGGTCGCGGCCAACGATGAAGTGCGTGCAACCGTAGTTCTTCCGTAGGATCGCATGAAACACCGCTTCCCTCGGGCCGGCATAGCGCATCGCGAACGGCAGGATCGACAACGCGACCCGGTCGGTGGGGAAGTAGTTGTTCATCATGGCGAGATAGCAGTCCATGCGAACCGCGGCCGGGATGTCGTCGGACTTGGTTTCTCCCATGATCGGGTGAATGAGCAGGCCGTCGACGGCTTCGAGCGCGCATTTCTGCAGGTACTCGTGTGCGCGATGAATCGGGTTTCGCGTCTGGAACGCGACGATTCGTTCCCAGCCTTTTGTCTTGAAAAGAACCCGGGTCTCACGCGGGTCGAGCAGATACGATTCAAAGCGGGGATCATCGAGTAGCGGCTTGAGCAACGTGATCTTGCCGCCGATGTACGTGTTGCTCAAAGCGCGAATGTACTTCACTCCCGGGTGCGCGTCGTCTGTGGTCAGGTAAACTTTTTCCGCTTCGCGGTCCTTATCGACATTATAGATGTCTTCGACATCGATCGTCGCGATGATCGTGCCGTTGCGCTCCTGGAGTGCCGCCTTGAAGGGGGCCCTCAGACCATTGATTTCGCCTTCCTTGGCGGTGAGAACGACCGGAAGGGTCCAGGGAATACCGAGGCTCAGCCGGCTGCGTTCGAGAACACTGTCATACTCGGTTTGATTTTGAAAACCTTCGAGTGGGCTCATGGCTCCGTTCGCGATCAGTGCGAGATCGGAAAACTCGCGGCGGTTCAAGGTCAGTGCGGGAAGCGACGTCGCTTCTTCGAGAAGTTTTGCGCGATCGCTCTGGGGAGCTAGCCTGCTGATGAGTCGACCACCGTGCGCCCGAATCATTATTGTTGACCTCCGTGAATGTGAGTCTGTAGATCCGCCCTGTGGAACAGTGCGGCTAGTCGAGATATCCGAGATTGCGTAGCTTCTGTTTCAGAACCTTCAGTTCCTCGGGGGAGAATTCATCCTGCCCGTCTTCCTTGCCCGATTCACTCAGCACATCGCGAAGCACGTAGACGATGAAATCGGTCGCCGAGTTGAATCCGGAATCGTCGATCATCTCCTGGATCTTGAGATAGAGGCGGCGCGGGATTTTGATCGACACCTTTTCGTTCTTCATAGCCATGATCCGTCGTAGAGTGTGAGAGAAGCGAGGGTAGCCCTA
>JAPUJU010000045.1 GCA_027296025.1 bacterium | reverse complement strand
TATTCTTCCCGCCCGCCGTGACGATAATGTCCTTTTTACGATCCGTAATCGTCAGAAAACCCTTCTCGTCGAGATAGCCGATATCGCCGGTGTGGAACCACCCGTCCTTCATGACCTCGCTCGTCAGGTCCGGCTTCTTGTAGTAACCGAGCATGATGTTCGGCCCGCGCGCACAGATCTCGCCGTCCTCAGCGATGCGGACTTCGACGCCTGGAAGGGGACGCCCAACCGTTCCGAATTTGAAATGGTCGAATGTATTCAACGTGATGACCGGCGACGTTTCGGTCAGTCCGTAGCCCTCCAGGATGGGTAGACCCGCCGCGTAGAAAAACTCCGCGATTTCCCGCGCGAGCGGCGCACCACCGGATACAAAAAAACGAAGACGCCCGCCTGTGCGGCCCTTCAGTTTCTTGAGAACCAGACCCATTGCGAGCTTGTACTGCATCTTGACGGGTGGGGAGATCCGGTTTTCCAGTTTCTGGCGGACGTAGATGCGACCCACGCCAATTGCCCAGAAGAACAATTGCTTCTTGAGTCCAGATCCGGCGGTAACGGCGTCGAGGATTCGCCCGTACATTTTCTCGTACAGTCGCGGGACGCTCACCAGGATCGTTGGATGGACTTCCTGCAGGTTCTGTGCGACCGTCTCGATGCTCTCCGCGTACGCGATGCTGGCGCCGCCTAGCATCATTGCATAGTATCCGCCCGTTCGTTCGAACACGTGGCTGAGCGGCAGGAACGACAGGCAACTGTCCGTGTTGCCGACGGAAAGCACTTTCAGCACGGCGGTGACGTTCGAGACGAAGTTCCACTGGTTCAGGATCACGCCCTTGGGGCTGCCGGTCGTACCCGACGTATAGAGGATGCTCGCCCAGTCGTACTTGCCGATCGTAGATATTCGTGACTCGTAGTCGGGGCTACCTGACTGCGCGGCACCTTTGGCGATGAGGTCGTCCAGCGAAATGGTATCGTCGCTTGTTCCTGCCGCTTCGAGTACGATGACGTGCTGGAGGTTCGGAAGGTTGCTGCGGATCGCCTGGATTTTTTCGAGCTGTTCCGCGTTGGACACAAAAATCGTTCTCGCCTCGGAGTCCTTCAGAATGTACTCGATGTGACCGGAGGGAAGCGTTGGATACACCGGTACGTTGATGCAACCGGCGGAGAGAATCGCGAGATCGGCCACGACCCATTCGAAACGATTCTCGGACAGCAGTGCGATGCGGTCGCCCTTTGCGAGTCCGAGGGCTGTGATACCGAGGCTCGCCTTGTCGACCAGATCCAAGGTCTGATCGTGCGAAATGTCGACGTACTTGCCGGCCTTTTTGTACCGGAACGCATCTTTTCTCTTGTGGGTTCGGACTGCGTGAAGAAACAGGGCCGGAATCGTTTCGATCGCCATCGGGGCGTTTCACACTCCTCTTGAGCGGACGTTGTGATGGATCCGGTGAGCGTGGCGATGATGTCTGAACTCAAACGCTAGCCCCGCCACCGCTTAGTGTCAACCGATTTCAAGTTGACTTGGGATCGGGACCTCCGCTTAAGTGGAGGTTTGTATGCTAAGGTGCAGTTGTCGGCTGCACGGAATTTCCACCGGAACCATGGAACAAACGAACGCCATTATCACGCATCGCATCGACATCGCTCCCGGCGTGTGGATCATCCACGTCGCACCGGATGGTTGGGAGCTGCCGGAATTCGAGGCGGGCCAATATGCAGCTCTCGGATTGCCCGGTACGGCACCGCTGTGTGCGGACGTGGAACGTGACTCGGACGCGTTCAGTTCAAGCGACGAGCTGATAAAGCGCGAGTACTCCATCGTCTCCAGTCCGAAGGAAGTCGGCTACCTGGAGTTTTATCTCGTCCTCGTGTTGGACGGTGATCTGAGCCCTCGTCTTTTCTGCAAGAGGGAAGGGGGTCGGATCTGGCTGGATGAGACTATTGAGGGTTCGTTTACGCCTTCGCAGGCACCGGACGATTCGAATCTCGTGATGGTTGCGACGGGTACGGGGATCGCTCCGTACGTCAGCATGCTGCGCACTATCCTGACCGTAGACGAACCACGATGGATCAGTCTGCTTCACGGTGTACGTCACTCGATCGACCTCGGATACCGAGAGGAACTCATGTCGATGGAGCGGTTGTGCGACCGCTTCAGCTACTTCCCGATAGTCAGCCGGCCCGCCGACGAAGTCGTACGGTGGCCCGGGCGCACCGGGTACGTTCAGGATCTCTGGACGGGCTCGGTGATCGATCGCGCGTGGGGGCGGTCGCCGGCACCGCGAGACACACACGTTTATCTGTGTGGAGGTGATGCAATGATCGACGCGATGATGGACTTACTCGGGCGGGACGGATATGAGGAGTACACCAAAGAGAGCCCGGGCCAGATTCATGCGGAACGCTACACATAGCCGACTGCGGTTGCCGCGGCCGGCTCAATCATCGCGCGGCGGCTGTATATTGAGCGAGTTGACCGGACCCTGGCCGCGACCGATTTCGAGCGGCGACTTCAGTGCTTTCGTGACGAAACGCTTCGCGTGATCGATTGCCTCGATGAGCGGCTCGCCCAGAGCGAGTCTCGCCGTGATTGCCGCCGAGAACGTACATCCGATTCCGTGCGTGTGCCTGGTGTCGATGAACTCTCCTCGAAATTCGTGAACCGTTTTCCCGTCGAACATAATGTCAGTCGCGCGGTCGAACTCCGCATGACCGCCCTTGATCAGAACATTTCGGCACCCGAATCCGTGAATGCGCTCCGCGGCCACCTTTACATCTTCTGTTCCACGGATTTCGATCCCGGAAAGTTGCTCCGCCTCATGAAGGTTGGGTGTCACGAGGTGGGCAAGAGGCAGGAGTTTTTCTACGAGGGCTCCGCGGGCATCGTCCCCAAGCATCGTGTAACCGCTTTTCGACAACAGGACCGGATCCACCACGAGCCGGTCCACACCGTATTCGACGATCGCGGACGCAACAACGTCGACGATGACACCCGAAGCGAGCATTCCCGTTTTTACGGCGGCCACTGTGAAGTCGCCGAACACCGACACGAGCTGTGCGCTCACTACGTCGGCGGAGAGTTCTTCGGAAGTTGAAATCTCAACCGTATTCTGGGCCGTGACGGCCGTCACGACCGATAGTCCGTAGACACCGTGTGCGTGAAACGTCTTCAGGTCGGCCTGAAGACCGGCTCCTGATCCCGAGTCGGAGCCTGCAATGGTCAGCGCCTGCTTCATGACTGATGACCCGTCGTATCGTGTGAGAGGATGGCTCCCTTGATCTCCGCTGCCGCGGCGGTCGGGTCGCCGGATGCGCACACCGCGCTGATGACCGCGATACCGTGCACGCCGGTAGCCACAACGGACTCAACGCTCGCCGCCGATATGCCACCAATCGCGATAACCGGGATCGTCAGTTCCCGAGCAACCCGTTCGAGCACGTTCAGTCCAACAGGCGGGTATCCCTTTATCTTCGATTCCGTATTGAACACGTGGCCGAATCCGACATAGTCTGCCCCGTCGTTTTGCAGCGCCATCGCGGCTTCCAGCGTCGACGCGCTGCCTCCGATCAGTTTGTCGGGGCCGAGCAACCGCCGTGCCGCTTCGACTGGAATGTCCCGCTGCCCGACGTGAACGCCGTCCGCGTTGACCGCCATCGCTACATCGACGCGATCGTTGACGATAAACCGTGCGCCGGTCCGGGTGCAGATTTCCCGGATCGACGCCGCGATGCGAACCAGTTCACTCGCGGGTCGGTGCTTGTCTCGGAACTGAATCATATCGGCGCCACCGGCGATTGCCATTTTCGCAATTTGTTCGTGAGAGAAACTGCTCTGTGTGGACTCGTCGGTAACGACCATCAATCTGCCGGGGGGGCTTTTCATAAAGTACCGAGCACCGCCTCGTACCTGGAAACCGTCTCGGCCACCCGGTTCGACTGCATGATCGACGAGATCACGGCTACGCCGGCCGCGCCAACACCGATACAGTCGGTTGCGTTGTGCGGAGTGATCCCGCCCACGGCAAAAACGGGAATCTCAACGGCGCAGCACGCTTCACGCAACGCTTCGAGTCCCTGAGGTTTGCCAAATGCCGCTTTGGACGGTGTGCCGAATATCGGACCGAACAGGATGAAATCGACGCCCTGGGTTTCCGCATACCGCGTTGCCTCGGTAGAATGAACGCTCATTCCGACGAGACCATCTTCGCCGAGGAGCCGTCGCGCACACGCCGCGGGAAAGCCGCGTTGAGGGCAATGAACCCCGTCCGCTTCGACGGAGAGGGCAATATCCACGCGATCGTTCACAAGGAGCCGACCACCCGCCGCATTCACCACATCGCGCGTTGACCGGGCCAGGTCATGAAGGTCTCGTGCGTCCCGCGACTTTTCTCTCAGTTGAACGGCGCGGATGCCGGCTTCGCAGGCGGTGCGAAGAATACAGTGGAGCGACTCGGTGGTTCGCCCGGTGTCGTCAGTGATGAGTAGAACGCGAAAATTAACCATCGTTCTTCGGCGCAGCGTCGATCATGCCTCCACTCGGGCTCGACGCGGACCCGTACAGCTTTCTCGGTATTCTCCCGGAGCGGTACGCCAGTCGCCCGGCCTCACAGGCCAGGCGCATCGCGCGTGCCATCTGCACGGGATGCTTCGCCTCCGCGACGGCGGTGTTCATGAGTACGCCGTCGATACCGAGCTCCATGGCGACAACGGCATCGGACGCCGTTCCGACACCGGCGTCCACGATGACGGGGACTGTGAGATTTTCTCGAATGATACGGAGATTGTAGGGGTTTCGAATTCCCATGCCTGAACCGATTGGGGCGCCGAGCGGCATCACCGCTGCGCAGCCGAGACGCTCGAGTTTTTGACAAGTCACCGGGTCATCGTTGCAATAGGGCAGGACGACAAACCCGTCCGAGAGCAGCTGCTCCGCCGCTTTCAACAGCTCCGTCACGTCGGGGAAGAGCGTGTCATCATCACCGATGACTTCGAGCTTCACCCAGTGCGTCCCGAGCGCCTCTCGCGCCAACCGCGCCGTCAGGACTGCGTCCTTCGCCGTGAAGCAGCCGGCCGTGTTTGGAAGGAGAAAATACTTCTCGCGGTCGAGGAGCCCCAGGATGCTGTTCTGCGACTGGTCGCTGAGATCCAAGCGCCGGACGGCGACCGTGACCATCTCCGCGCCGCTCGCATCGAGTGCCGCCATCATCGTGTCGGGATTCGGGTAGCGCGCCGTACCGAGTACGAGTCGCGATTGAAACGTACGGTCGGCGATTTGAAACACGTCCGTTGTCCGGTTCATTTTCTAACCGCCCTGTACAGCGTGAATAACTTCGACGCGATCACCCGGGCGAAGCGCGCATTCTATCCACGCTGTTCGTGGCACGACCGTACCGTTTACCGCGACGGCGATCCCAGATCCCTCCCGGGATGCGTCGATCTCCGCAAGCAGATCGCCCAGCGTTCGTACGTTCTCGAACGCGCGCGCTTCTCCGTTTACAATCAGATCCACAACCATCCTCTCGGTTCTACCGCCCGCCACCGGCGACATGGGGTGCAGGCGCAAATCGTGACGGGCTGAAGGGTTCGAGTTCGACCGGCACCGTGCCGCCGGCGACCATTTCGGCGATTCCGAATGCCGTCACCGGTGCGAGAAGGATTCCGCCCCGGTGATGCCCGCTCGCATGATAGAGGTTCTCGAGGTTCCCGCGTCCGATGATCGGATTGTGATCCCGGCTGCCCGGCCTAAGCCCGACATCGATCGACTCGATCGGCAGATCGTAGATACACGGCATCGCTTCCCACGCCCGCTGGAGAAGACGCATGACGGGCCCCGCCGTTGGGGTCGTGTCGAACCCCATTTCTTCCTGCGTCGCGCCGACCAGCATGCGGCCGTCGTCCTTCGGAAGAAGGTAGACGTCCGGCGCGCGGATGACGTGTTGAGGCACAGAATGCTTATCCATGAGAAGCGAAACGATCTGACCCTTGACGGGTCGCACGGGTGGCTGGTCGGAATCGGGCAATCCTTCGATCTGGTTCGACCAGCAGCCAGCCGCCAGCACCACGTTCGACGCATCGAGGCGCTTGTCTCCTGTGACGACACTTGAAACCCGTCCACCACCAACGACCACGGAGGTGACCGGCGTGTTTTCCAGAAGAGTTCCACCGCGCGCTCGAACGGCAACGACCAGGGCGCGTATCAGCAAGCGATTGTTGACCTGGCTGTCCCCGGGGAGCCAGATCGCGCACGTGACCTTCGGTGAAAGAAGGGGTTCCCGATCGATTGCTTCGCTGGCGGTTAACCATTCAACGTGGAGGTCGAGCTGACGACGAAAATCGTATAGACGCTGCAACCGCTCTTCATCATCGCGGCCGAAACCAATCATCATCGCCCCGCGTCTATCGAGCCGCACATCATGCCCGGAATCTTCGCGCAGTTGACCCAGAAACTCGGGGTACATCTCCAGGCTCTTCAGACCGAGCTGCAACGCGCCGAATTCTTCGAACCCGGCCTCTGCGTGCGGCGCCAGCATGCCGGCCGCAAACCATCCCGCGGACGTCTCCGCGCTCTCCCGCTCGAGAATCGTCACACGGAAACCTCTGCGAAGGAGCTGCCAACCCGTCGCCAGCCCGATCACGCCACCGCCGATGAGGACGGTGTCTTGCATATGTTTCTTTTCGTTACTCATTCACTTTGCGCGCAATAAGAAACCGCCGTTACCCATTTCGGGCGGAAACCGGCGGCGTCTCGAAAGCATGTCCCTTCGCCGGCATTATCCGGAGCAGGTTCCAAGAGTGTAATCTCAGCCCGCCGCAGACCGGCAAGCACCCCTTAAACGACTATGTGTATCCACAATACCACACGGGCCCTGCCACGGGAGGGTTATTTTGTTCGGCTTCGTGGTCATGTGCGGTATGATGGGCCGCCGGACGCTTTCAGGTGCCGGGCGCCCCGACAGAGTGCCCCACGTCTCGCCGAGCTCTGGCACTGATATTGAGCGTTCGGGCCTGCCGATCGCGCCCCCGAAGGAGGATTTCAATGAAAGCTGCAACACGACCGACCTCTCGAAGCGCGCCGCCGCCGCTGGCGACATTTATCGTTGTGACGGTATGGATTATGGCGTTCTTTGTGCCTGCCACAGTACTCCAGGCCGGGAAGTGGGAGTATCCGTCCGCCAGGAAGGCCGACGCAACGGACAACTATCACGGGACGATCGTGACAGATCCGTACCGCTGGATGGAAGACCCGGAAGCGGAAGAAACCATCGCCTGGGTCGACGCGCAGAACCGGGTGACACATGAGTACATCAACCGTTACCCGGGACGCGAGGCGATCTTCTCCCGGATGAAAGATCTGTGGAACTTCCCGAAATACTCGCTCCCGAGAAAAGAAGGCGATCGGTACTTTTTCGAGAAGAACGACGGTCTTCAGAACCAGTCGGTACTCTATATGCAGAAGTCGCTCCGCGGTGAAGCGGTGGAGATAATCGACCCCAACAAACTGAGTGAGGACGGCACCGTCGCGCTACGAAACCAGAGTTACAGTCTCGACGGAACCCTGCTCGCGTACGGGCTGTCGACGAGCGGCAGCGACCGCCAGGAGATCCGCATTCGCGAAATCGATACGGGACTCGATTATCCGGAAGTTATAGAGTTCGTCAAGTTCGCGGGTATTGCGTGGAAGCACGATAACTCGGGATTTTTCTACAACCGTTTCCCCGAAACGGGAACGGTGCCCGACGAAGACCTCAACAACTACAGTTCGGTTTACTGGCACCGAACCAAATCTCCCCAATCGCAGGACGTACTCGTGCACAGCGACCCCGAGCACAAGGAGATCGGGTTCTGGCCCTACATGACGGATGACGGAAAGTACCTGTGTATGTACGTCTATCACGGCACCGATTCGCGAAACGGTATCTATCTCCGTGACGTGGAGAGTACGGGCGACTTCATGAAATTGATGGAAGTCGGGGAAGCGAAGTTTGATCCCATCGACAATGTCGGAACGACGTTCTATTTCAACACGGACCTTGATTCGCCGAAAGGTCGCATCATTGCCGTCGACATCACGCGTCCCGAGCGAGAAAACTGGAAGACCATCGTCGAGGAATCCGAGAACCCGCTCGCGTTCGTGTCGATGGTAAACAACCAGTTCGTGATTGCGTATATGAAGGACGCGCATCACGAGCTCGCCGTCCACAATGCAGATGGCTCATTCGTCCGCGAGATCGAGCTGCCGACGATGGGATCGATTCGTGGGTTGCGCGGAAAGCGGACCGACTCGGAGATGTTTTTTGGTTTCACGTCTTTCCTCTACCCCTTCGCAGCGCTGCGCTATGACTTTACATCGAACGAAACGACTATTTTTCGCACGTCCGAGATCGATTTTGATCCGTCCAGGTTCGAGACGAAGCAGGTGTTCTACACGTCGAAGGATGGAACACGAATTCCCATGTTCGTCACTCACAAGAAGGGGCTCGAGCTCGACGGGGAGAACCCGACGATTCTTTACGGTTACGGTGGGTTCAACATCAGCATGACGCCGAGATTTTCGATAACGCGGCTCGTCTGGCTGGAGAACGGTGGCGTTTATGCCGTCGCAAATCTTCGCGGCGGCGACGAATACGGGGAAGACTGGCATCAGGCCGGGATGCTCGACCGGAAACAGAACGTCTTCGACGACTTCATTGCCGGCGCCGAGTTTCTCATAAAGGAGAAATACACGAACTCGTCAAAACTCGCGATCAACGGCGGCAGCAACGGTGGCCTGCTCGTCGCGGCCTGCATGTTGCAGCGGCCCGAGCTGTTCGGGGCGGTGCTCTGCCAGGTACCGGTGACGGACATGCTGCGGTACCACAAGTTTACGGTGGGACGTTACTGGGTGCCTGAGTACGGTAATGCGGAGGAGAATCCCAAGCACTTCGAGTTCATGCTCGCTTACTCGCCGTTGCACAATGTCAAAGAGGGAATGACATGCCCGCCTACTTTGATAACGACCGCTGATACGGATGACCGCGTGGTACCGATGCACGCGAAGAAGTTTGCCGCGGAGCTGCAGGCGAAGGACTCGGGAGCGAATCCGATTCTCATCCGGATCGAAGTCAAAGCGGGACACGGTGCGGGCAAGCCGACGACGAAGATCATTGAAGAGTACACGGACATTTACACATTTCTTTTCAAGACGTTCGGCATGGCATCGCCCGTCTTCGGTCAGAATTGATTAACCGGGGGCGCTCCGGTAAGGGGCGCCCCATCCCCGCTTATGGCGACTATCGTCCCTGAGATTTCCATCATCGTGCCCGTACTACACGAGGCCGCTCGGATCAACCATGCTCTGGCGGCAATCCGAAATCTCGAAGGCAGCGACCATTGCGAAGTGATCGTCGTTGACGGGGACCCCGGACGCAGCACACTCGATGCGATTCGCGATCCGGACGTTCGACGTGTGGCGTCTGATCCCGGGCGCGGACCCCAGCTCAATAGTGGAGCAGGTGCGGCGCGTGGAGATATTCTTCTCTTTCTGCACGTCGATACGTTTCTGCCGGCTGGCGGGCTCACCCGGATCTCGGAGACAATGGGGGAAGAGCGCTGCGTCGGTGGCTCGTTCAGTCTTGCGTTCGACTCGGATCGTTTTCTCCACCGGATCTTGGCGGCGGCCGCGTCCTGGCGGTCCCGATTTTCGCGCATTCCGTTCGGCGATCAGGGGATTTTCATCCGCCGCACGTACTTCCACGATATCGGCGGCTTCGGCAACTTTGCGGTCATGGAAGACGTGGACCTCATGCGCCGGATCCGCAGACGAGGTGACCGCATTCACATCCTCAACGGCTGTGTGCGTACCTCAGCTCGCCGGCTCGAGAAAGAGGGGGCAGGCTACTGCCTCGTCCGGGGCCTGGTATTTCATTCTCTGTTCTCGATCGGCGTCTCTCCTGACCGGTTGCGCCGGTATTACCCCGTGTGTGTAGGCGATCCGTCACAGGTCGATAAAGTGAAACCCGACAAGGAGTTCCAGTCGGTGTAGGTTTCAAACTGCATCGCGTTGAGCGCGTTGCCGCAAGACAATAGCTGAAACGCAAAGAAACAAAAACAGATAGCTGATCTCACCAATTTGCCGGATTCCCGGCAGGCGGTTCCAACTTGATTCT
>JAPUJU010000044.1 GCA_027296025.1 bacterium | reverse complement strand
CCTTCCCCGACGATCGACTATCACATCTACCCGAGCTTCGAGGACAAGGGGCTTCAGACGGGCAACACCGAACTCTCTCACCTCGACCGGCAGAACGCCGCCGTGCACACGGTCATAAATGACTGGATCCGGGGCGACGATTCGACACTGGATGCGATGCTGTTGTTCCAGACTCATCTCGGCCAGCCGGCCGTTCATGCGCTCGAGCTCGGTCTGGCGATCTACGTCGCCGACAGCTGGCGCGGCGACGAGTACGATTACTGGGCGGCCCGTCTTTACGAGTCCGGCAACATGGTTCCGCTGAGAGTCCTTCTCGACAACAATCTCATGGCGCGCGAGTCGTACCTTATCAAGGAACCGCTTGCAGGTACGTTCGTAGCGACCGCCGTGCAATTGTTCGGGAGGGAGGCCCTGCTCTCCGGCTATGCGGACTGGCAACCGCAGCCGGAAGAGATCGAGAAGCTGGAGGCCGAGTGGCATCGCTACCTCGAGACGCTTGTCGAGCAGTATCGACCGCGTATCAAGAGAGAGAGGCACTCGTTCCGGGTGAAGCGCGGGTTTAAGAAAGGGTTTTGTCACGCCCACGAGGGCTACCGGATTTTCAACGGATACGGATCGCGAAAATCCGACCAGGCGATCGAGAAGCTGAATGATATGGGAACAAACGCGGTTTCCATCACACCGTTCTCGTACATGCGCGACCCGCGGAAACCATCGTACCTGCCCATCTCGCGGCGGCCCGGCCATGAAACCGATGAAAGCGTTCTACACACCGCGCGCGCTGCGCGTTCACTTGGAATGTCCGTCATGTTGAAGCCGCACATCTGGATGGGCCATGAGAGCTGGCCGGGCGAGATCGAGATGCAGACCGACGCCGACTGGGATCGGTTTTTCAATTATTACTACCGGTGGATACGTCACTACGCGATGCTTGCGGAGATGTACAACTTTGACATTCTCTGCATCGGTGTCGAGTTGTCCCGCACAACCATACTGCAACCGGACCGGTGGCGGACTCTCATCAAGCGCCTCCGCCGTCTCTACAGCGGCCAACTGACCTATGCGGCCAACTGGGGAGAGGAGTTCGAGTCCATCGACCTCTGGAAGGACCTCGACTACATCGGCGTGAACTGCTACTACCCGCTGAGTGCGAGCAACTCGCCGACCGCCGAAGACCTCGCTCTCGGGGCAAGGGAAGTGCTGGCTCGCATAGAAGCCGTCTCCAGAAAACATACGAGGCAGGTTCTTCTAACAGAGATCGGTTTTGCGAGCACGGTCGGACCATGGAAACACCCGCACGAATCGAGCCGTGGCGGGAAGCTCAGCATGGAAGACCAGGCGCGATGCTACGAGGCAGTATTTTCCTCACTGCACGGTCAGTTGTGGTGTGCGGGTATCTACTGGTGGAAGTGGCCGAGCTTCCTCGAATACGGCGGGCTCGACAACCCCGACTTCACACCGAATGCAAAACCGGCTGAGGCTGTCGTGCGCAGCTGGTTTGCCAGGGACTGGTAGACGGGCCTTTCGCCGTCCTTGAAAAGTCGGGCAAAATAGAGTAACAATATGAGTTCACACCAGGCTCGTTTTGCGTCCAGTTAACCTGTAATGAAACACGCTATACACATCGTCCTCGCCGCCCTCGTGCTCACAACGGGGGCCCTTCAACCGTTGTTGCCGGTTCTCGGGCACGCCCACGCGGTCACCACTTGCTGGATGACCGCACTTGCCGTCGAGGAGCGCGGGCATCCCGAGTCGAACGCTGAGGCCGCGGGTGAGACGCAGGCAACCGACGAGACGGACGACGATTCCGACAAGACACCTGGCGACACAACGCCGTTCCCGAAGAAGCAATCGGGGCGTACCGTCTGGGAGAAAGTGCTTTCGGCGCCGGGATGGCTGATCGCCAGCCCGTTCATCATTTTCTCCTACCTGGCCGGAGCCGCGATCATCGTGGACGAGAAGTACGACGTCGCGAAGAGAACCCGGGCCTTTCTTACGTCCGATGATGGCAGGCGTGGGCTCAATCCGGTGTACACACCGATAGGCGGTTTCGGTGCGAGCCTGTACGCAAGAGACTACTTCAACGACGACTTCCGCTCGTCGTTGACGGCATCATGGTCGTCGAAGGGGCGCGCGTTTTACCAGGCGCGATGGCGGAGACTCAATCTGTGGGATGGTTTCGTCACGACGGGCTTTAGGGTCCAATACCGGAACCTTCCCGACGAAAAATTCTACGGGATCGGGCCGGACTCGCAGCTGGAGGACGAGACGAACTTTCAGCAACTGCAGCCGCTCACCGACCTGATGATCGGCAGGCGTTTCACCGATAGATTTCAGGCGGACGTGATCCTCGGGTTCGAACGCGATGACATTAATGAGGGGAAAAGTGGCGGGTCACCGTCCACGACGGACGTGTTCGACGAACAGACGCTGCCGGGTGTCGACGTGCCAGCGTCGATGCTACGCGTCGGCCTCGACGCGTACTGGGATCGCCGCAACCGCAAATTTCGCCCGTCGTCGGGGTTCTGGCTGCTGGCGGGCGGGGGGGCTGTGTATGAACCGAGCCACACGGACTTCGGCTTTACCACACTGATCGTGGATTTTCGCTGGTTTCATGATCTGTTCTACGAACGCATCCTGGTCCTGAGGCTTGCGGGCCGCTTCACCGACCCGCTTCCTGCGCGTGAGATCCCATTCTACAAGCTCGCCGAACTCGGCACTACGGAGACGATCCGCGGGTACACGCGTGGGCGCTTCCGCGACCGGGATGCTATATGGACGACTGTCGAGTACCGGTACCCGATCTGGCGCGTCCTTGACGGCGTGTTCTTCACTGACTTCGGTTACGTTTCTCAGGACGTGTTCAGCAAGGTGTTCAGAATCGATGATGTGATCTGGTCCGCCGGCGGTGGCGTTCGCCTCTGGGACATGGAAGGGGTGCGGTTACGGGCCGAACTCGGTTACGGAGAAGACGGGTTTCGTTTCCACTTTATTATCCAGTAGTCATGATACTCACAAAAAAGAGAAGACGCATTATGCGACATGAACCCCACATCCTACGAACACTGATCGGCGTGTGTGGGGCGTTGTTCCTCGCGGGGTGTGGCGGACCGGCTACCTTTCGGATGCCGGAACCCATACCGGACGATCGCCGGGATATACCGGAGCCGGCGTACCAGAAAATCTACATTCTTGCCGACGGGTATGACAAGCAGGTCACCAAACCGATTGTCCGTGCATTCGACCTGAGTCGCCAGTTCCGGAGGCTGTTCAATCAACCCAAGGAGGCGTTCAATACCAATGCGTTCGACGAGGTCGATGACTCGAGCTGGTTCACGAACCGGAACGCGAAGAAAAGGCTGACCCTCGACGACATTCGCCGGGGGCCCGACACGGTCGACGGTCCCAATGTCGACAGCAAGTGGACGGTCGTCGGCGCGAAAACGGAAGGCGTAACACCGGGATTCACGATCAAGGATGAAGACGGCGTGCGTTACGTCATCAAGTTCGATCCGCCGGATTACCCCGAGCTCGCTACAGGCGCCGAAATGGTTTCGACCAAGCTGTTCTGGGCCGCCGGATACAGCACCCCGGAGAACTACCTCGTCTACTTCGATCCGGCGAATCTCGTGATGGGCAACGACGTCAAGCTGAAAGACAAAACGGGCAAGAAGCGCGCAATGACCCGGGAAGATCTCGACTATATTATAGACGTCCTGCAGAAACGGCCGGACGGAACCGTCAGGGCCGTGGCGAGCAAATTTCTCGTAGGAAAGATCGTCGGTCCTTTCCGGTATTACACGACCCGCGACGACGACCCCAACGATTTCATTCCCCACGAACATCGCCGCGAACTGCGCGGGCTGCGGCTGATCTCCGCGTGGCTCAATCATTTCGACACGAAGGCGAACAACTCTCTCGATGTCTACGTGGAAGAAGATGGAAAGCGATTTGTTCGCCACTACCTGATCGATTTTGGTTCAACTCTGGGGAGCGAGGGGGACGAACCGATGACCTTCTGGAGAGGCCACGAAACCCATGTCGACAGTTGGGTGATGTTGAAGAACACGCTGATGCTGGGCGCACGTATCCCCGAGTACCAGTACGACGTTGACATCGAATATCCGGAAATCGGCCGGATCAAATACCACGACTTCAATCCCGAGACATACAAGTTCATTATTCCGAATCCCGCTTTCGTCAATATGACGCACCGCGACGCTTTCTGGGGAACGAAGGTTGTCATGTCGTTCACCGACGAGCAGATCGACGCGGCCGTCGAGGCCGGAGGGTACACGAACCCGGATGCGGCGGCGTTTCTCGCCGATGTCATCAAGAAGCGGCGGGATATCGTCGGCCGCGAATACTTCGGCAAGATGAACTCCGTGGACAGATTCAGCGTCTCGACTGGGTCCGATGGTTCCGCCAAGCTGACGTTCGTCGACCTTGCCGTGGCGACCGGCGTCTCGGAGGCAAAGGACAAACGATACGAATACCGGATCTTTCGCGACGGCAAAACAATCGGTGAAGTGACGGCGCTGACACACGGAGACGCCATTCCACTCCCGTCGATCGAAGACGGCATTCTTGATGTCCGTGTACGCGACATGAAGACCGACGGAAAATGGGCGAACTGGGTGTCCGCGTATGTCGAACTGCGGCCGAACGGCACGTACAAATTGATCGGTATCAAGCGACACGACTAAACTGCGGCGGGCGGGAAGTAGGAGATCACGCAACCGAATGTTCAAACGGTTATTCGGATCCATCATCGACGTGCGAAAGGGCGAGATCAGGCTCGCCCTTTTGATGTTCCTCTATATTTACCTGCTTCTCGTTACGTACTACTTTCTGAGGCCCGCGCGCGACAGTCTCTTTCTGGTCGAACTCGGGCCGCAGCAGCTCCCGATCGTTTTTATGCTGATCGCCGCCGTTGTGGTACCCGTAATGACGCTGTACTCGAGGGCGAGCCGGTCGCTGAAACTCAACCAGCTGATCAACGTCACCACATTGATTCTGATCAGCAATCTTGCCATTCTCCGCTGGATGCTCGGCTATTCGCATCCGGCGGTGTTCTACACTTTCTATATCTGGGTCAGCATCTACGGCGTGATGGCGACCGCCCAGTTCTGGCTGTTGGCGAACGGTATTTTTGACGCGACGCAGGCGAAGCGTCTCTTCGTCTTGTTCGGGCTCGGCGGGATCATCGGCGCGTTTACCGGCGGTGAGGTAACGAGCTTCGTCGTCGAGAGGTTCGACGTATCGACAGAAAACCTGCTTTTTTTCTGTATGGCGTTCCTCGGCATCTGCGTTGTTCTGGTCAATACAGTGTGGCGTCTCAGCCAGAGCTCCGAAACGGTCACTCCACCGAGGTCACGGGCAAAACAGAAGAAGGAAGAGAAGGAGAGCAGCGCTGAAACGTTCAAGATGATCAAGCGTTCCCGCCATCTGATGCTGATCGTCGGTATGATCGCGATCACGGTGGCTGTGGGGTCGTTCGTTGACTTTCAGTTCAAGTTCATTTCATCCGAGGCGTTCCCGGAGAAGAAAGACCTGACATCGTTTCTCGGAAAATTCTACGGGCGCCTCAGCCTTATTTCGTTTCTGTTCCAACTGCTGATCAGCTACCGCTTCCTGCGCCGGTTCGGCGTTGGCGGCGCCATCTCGTTGCTTCCGTTCGGGCTCCTCGCGGGAACCGTCACGATGCTTTTGCTTCCCGGGCTCCTCGCGGGTGTGCTGCTCCAGGGGACAGCCGGCGTCATCCGGTATTCGATCCACAAGACGGGCCGGGAACTTCTCTTTTTACCCGTTCCACTCGACGTCAAGAAACGCACCAAAGTATTCATCGATATTTTTATCGACCGCTGGTTCCGCGGTATTGCGGGAGGCGTACTTCTCCTGTGCGTAACGGTCCTACACATGTCTGTTCGTCAACTGAGCTTCGTAGTCTTCGCTATGATACTGGCGTGGCTTGTGGTGGTGTGGATGATGCGCAAGGAATACGTCAACGCGTTTCGCAAGGCGTTGGAGCGGCGTGAGATTGACCTGAGCGACCTGCGGATCGGTATCGAAGAGTCGTCGACACTCGCGACGCTCAAGGCCGCGCTGGATAGCACGAGTGAGCGCCAGATTACCTACGCTCTCGAGATGCTGAAGGGCGTTCAGGATGCTACGGTAATGGGAGCGGTGCGGCCGTTGCTTCTCCACGATTCGCCGTCGATTCGCCGAAGCGCGGTGGCCGCCCTGATGTCGAGGCACGACGATACGCTCGTTGCGGAGATGCGCAAGCTCATGACCGACGAGGATGCAATCGTTCGCCGGGACGCTCTTTACTATGTTTGTGAACACTCGGGCAGCGATCGCATCGAATTCCTGGAGAAGTATCTGCAGGACGACGACCCTGCGGTTCGCGTCGCCGCCATCGGCGTCATTGCCCACTACGGCGGCCCGGCGGAGCATCGTATTCTGACGGCCGATATCGTGTCGAAGGTGATAGAAGAGCGTGGAGAAACCGGCGAGATCGGGCGCATCGACGTCGCGAAGGCGCTCGATGCCATCGTGAATCCTGAACTCAAAAAGTATCTACTTCGCCTCATGGACGATCCGTCTCCCGATGTGGTTCATCAGGCTCTGCTCAGCGCCGGACGGAGCAGCGACCGCGAATTCATTCCCCCGTTGCTCGAGAGGCTGAAGAACCCTCGGCATCGGAAGTTTGCCCGGGACGCACTCGCCGGCTTCGGAGACCGGATCGTCGGTACGCTGAGCGACTACATCATCGACCCGGCGACGAACACAACCGTTCGCAGCAGTCTGTGCCGGGTGCTCGGGCAGATCCCGACACAGCACTCCGCGGACGCGCTCATCGGAACACTCGACATCGTCGAGTACGAGATGCGGTACTACGTCGTGAAGGCGCTCAATTCACTTCGTGTCCGGCACCCAGAGCTCAAGTTCTCGCATCGCTCGTTGAACGATGCATTGATCGATGAGACGGAGTCCTACTACGCCATTCTGCAGATTCTCAACCTCGAGGGCCCATCCGACGGCGATGCTGACAAATTGTTTCTTCGAGCTTTGCGCGAAAAAATTGACGAGAATCTCGATAGAATGTTCCGGTTACTCGCGCTGAGTTATTCGCCGAAGGATATCCACGGCGCCTACCTGGGCATAACGAGCGATCACAAACATTTGAGGGCGAACGCAATCGAGTTTCTCGACAATGTGTTGAGGAAGGAAGTGAAGAAGTACCTGTTTCCGATCGTCGACAGCCTGCCGGATGATTTTCGAATGCAGAAGGGTAACGAGCTTTTCGGGCTGAACATCACAAACTCGACGAGCGCCATGAAGTTCATTCTGGAGGGGAAAGACGCTTGGCTCAAGGCATGCGCTCTTTACACGATTAAGGACGAGACGCTGAGCGAGTTGCGGGAGCTTGTCGAAAAGGCAACGCGTGACCCGCACCCTGTCGTCCAGGAAACGGCGCAGCTCGCGCTGGCGCGATGAGCGCGACAACGTTCCGCTTGAATCAGTCTTTGTGAACTGGTTAATTGTCTATAGGAAACGCTTTGTCCGGGCCGAATCCGGCTCCGGGAGGGATGGGCACGACACATGTTATCCGTAGTCGAAAAGGTCATGCTGCTCCAGAATGTTGATGTCTTCACTGATCTCAAAACTGAGCAGCTTTCGTACCTCGCCGCGATCGCCGAAGAGGTTTCATACAGCGCTGACGAGTCAATCTACAAGATCGACGACCCGTCCGATTCTCTCTATGTCGTCCTGGACGGCCGGGTCCGCCTGCATCGCGGCGACGAGGAGATTTCCGTTGCGAGCGCGAGCGATCCGTTCGGGACGTGGGCGCTTTTCGACACGACACCGCGTGTGACCTCAGCGACTGCCGTCGCCGACTCGCGCCTTCTCTACATCGACCGCGAGGACTTTCTCGACCTTCTGTCCGACCACGTCCAGGTTACCGAAGCGGTCATGAATGCGCTCGTCCGCCGCCTGCGAGATCTGCTCGCCCGAGTCGGAGCGGACATCACGTCAAGGAACCCCCTGTAGATGACCAGACCCAGCGAAGACGAAATCCAGCGCCTCCGGGCTTCCGAGGAAAAGTACCGCCTGATGGTGCAGCGGGCGAACGATGCGATTTTTGCAATCGATCCGGAATCCGCAGCAATCCTGGAGGTCAACCCAAAGGCCGAAGAGATGACCGGGTTCAGCGCTGCGGAACTCGCAAAGATGAAAGTGTGGGACCTGCATCCCGAGGACGAGCGGGAACTGGCCGCGGAACTTTTCGAACTGGTATCAACTGCCGGAAGCGGAACGCGGACGCTTCACTTCCTCACAAAAAAAGGAGCGACGCTGGCGGTCGATGTCAGCTCTTCGTTCATCAAGTCCGGCACCCGAACATTCATACAGCGTAACTGCCATGATGTCACGGATCGCACGCGTCTGGAAGTGGAACACATGGCGCAACGCGACTACTATGAATTCATTTTCAACATGATGCCCGTTGGTGTCGGCGTCCGAAAAAATATCAATAACAAGCCCTTCATCGAGTTCGAGAACCGCAGGCTCAAGGAAATGTTTCACGGGGAAGACGGCGAGCACCACGACGAGTCGCACGCCGAGTGGCACAGGGGCGGTGAAGCACCGCCGTTGCCGACGAAGGCGATTCTAAGCGAGGACGGTGTATATTCCGAAGAACGCACGTACCCCGACGGGCGGGTGTTTCAGTATACACTGAACTACTACCGGAACACGGACGACTCGTGGTCAGAGCTCCAGGTCGTTCGGGATATAACTCACCGGAAAGAGCTCGAGAACCAGCTGCGAGAGGCCATGGAAGGACTCGAGCGCAAAGTGGAGGAACGGACACTCGAACTGAGGAGAAAACAGACGCAGCTGGTGCAGTCCGAAAAAATGGCGGCGCTGGGACATCTCGTCGCGGGTGTGGCCCATGAAATCAACACGCCACTCGGCGCCTTGAAAAGCAACAACGACCTGCTGGTACGGTCCATGGCAAGACTACGAAGCGTTATCGAAGAATCCGAGTTGAGCGAGGTCGTAAAACAGGACACGAGATTGACCAAAGTGCTCGACGGCATCGACAGTTCTACCGGCGTGAACCAAACGGCGATGGAGCGCATTGTCAAGCTCGTTAGGAGTTTGAAGAAATTTGCGCGGCTCGATGAAGCCGAACAGGACGAAGTCGACATCCGCGAAGGGCTCGAAAGCACGCTGCTCCTCGTCCATCACGAACTCAAGGATAGAATCGAGGTCCACCGAGAGTACGGAGACATTCCCAGGATTTACTGCTACCCGAACCAGATCAACCAGATATTCATGAACGTTATCGTCAATGCAAGCCAGGCAATCCAGGGCAAGGGCGATATTTTCATTAAGACCTCCACCCGGGACGACAACGTCGTCGTGGAATTCCGTGACACGGGCAAGGGGATATCTCCGGAGAACCTGGAGCGCGTTTTTGACCCGGGGTTCACAACGAAGGGCGTGGGTATCGGCACGGGACTCGGCCTCTCCATCGTCTATCAGATCATCCAGGACCACCACGGGGACATCGAACTCGAAAGCAGTGTTGGAAAAGGGACAACCGTTCGCATTATACTTCCCATCTCCCAAGGAGGGAAAGATGCCAGGGACCGAGGATAAGGTTACAATTGTCATCGTCGATGATGAGGACATGGTGCTGACGAGCCTCAGCTCACTGCTGAGCCTCGAAACAGAATACGACGTCAAAAGCTACACGAGCCCGAAAGAAGCGCTATCATACGTCCGCGAAAACGATGTCGACATCGTGTTGTCCGACTACCTCATGCCCGAGATGGACGGGATCAGTTTCCTCGCTCAGGTAAGAGAGGTGCGTCCGGAGGTTCCACGAATTATCCTGACCGGCTACGCCGACAAGGAGAATGCCATCAAGGCGATCAACGAGGTCGGGCTGTTTCAGTACATCGAAAAACCGTGGGACAACGATGATTTATTGATCATTCTTCGCAACGGTATCGAACGAAAACGTCTCGTCAGCCAGCTCCAGGAGAAAATCGGGCAGATCAACGCGGCCTACGGTGACTTGCAGGATATGCACAAGGCTATTCTGAAGACGTTCGTTTAGCAACTGATCAGGGTTGAAAAAGCACTCCACGGACGCTAGACTATCCAACGTCCATATGTAGACTCTCTCCAAAACACTTGAGCAAGGAAGCCCCGTGAAACCCAGGAGTGTATGGGCATTCGCCGCACTTGCCGCCGTGCTGGGAACCGCGACCGCTGCGGGGAACCTATGTGCACAGGCACGTCCGGTGGTTCGGTTCGGCTTTGTCATCGACGGACCTTTCCATCGAAACAACGAGATCCACGGGATGTTCCAGACTGAGATCAACGATCTCATCCGTGACGACTTTGACCCGCAGTTTCCCGATGATAAACGCATCATCTGCGACTGGACTCTCGAGAGCGTCAAGACCGCCGTCGATCAACTCCTTGCCGACAACGACGTCGACTTTATCCTCGCCCTCGGTGTTATTGCAACGAACGAAATCGCGCACCGGTCGAATCTTTCGAAACCAGTCATCGCGCCGATTGTGATCGACGCACGGCTGCAACAGCTTCCCGGCACGGACGGCACAAGTGGCGTCAAAAATTTGAACTATCTGAGTTTTCCCAAAAACATTGAGCGCGACATGAAGACGTTTCTGGAAATCGTTAAATTCAAGAAGGTCGCGCTTCTCATGAGTAAGCCCGTTCTCGAAGCAATCCCGGATGCGCCGAGACTTTTCGATGCGATTCTATCCGAGCTCGGCGTCGAAGCGGTGACGTTTCCAGTCGACCAGTCCATCGCAGCCGTGGTAAATCAGTTCCCCGCGGACGTCGATGCTGTCTACAATGCGCCGCTGATTCACCTTCCGAAAACCGAGTTCATTGCCCTGGTAGACAGCTTGAAAGCGCGTCGGCTGCCGAGTTTTTCGATGTTCGGGCGTGACGACGTCGAGATGGGTATTCTCGCCAGCATGAATACAAACATATTTCCGCGGCTCTCCCGACGGGTCGCGATTAACATCCAGCGAATTCTTCTGGGCGAAAACGCGGGTTCGCTGCCGACGATGTTTCCGTCCGAGCACCGCTTGACCATCAACATCGAAACGGGACGGGCGATCGACGTGTATCCCAGTTGGGGAATTCTCACGGAGGCGGAACTCCTCAACGCGCGAAAACGAGAGATCGGGCGCGTCGTCAGCCTCGACGGCGCGGCCACAGAAGCGGTTCGTGTGAACCTGACGCTGCGGGCCAGAACCAGGGACGTCGAGGCAGCGGCCA
>JAPUJU010000043.1 GCA_027296025.1 bacterium | reverse complement strand
GAGCGAGTAAAGCATGTACAGAAACGTGCCACCGAGCCTGTCGAATCGGGAGTTCTGACGGACCGCCGCATAAAGGCCGAGGGGGATGGAGATGAGCAGCGCGAGAGTGAGCGATACAACGTTCAGCACCAGTGTGGCGGGAAGCGCTTCTCGGATTTTCGTAGTCACAGGCCGGTGGTCAACGAACGAGTTGCCGAAATTGAGAGTGGCCAGGCGCTTGAGCCACGTCACATAACGCACATGAATTGGCTTATCGAGGCCGTAGAGCTTTTGCATTGCCTGGTAGGCCTCGGGCGAAATGCGCGTGCTCATTGAACCGCCCTGAATCACATCGACAGGATCACCCGGCGCGAGCGAGATGACGAAAAAAGTAATAATCGTGATACCGAGAAGGGTAGGAAAGAGATAGGCCAGCCGTCGAAGCGTGTAGGTCAGCATACCAGGGGAGGACTATGGTACCGCGTCCTTCGAGTCATTGTGGACGTACCAGTAAATACCGCCCGGGTAGAAACGGAACGGTCCGTCCGGTGATATTGTGACGTTTCGAATCCGTTTGTGGATGGGACGCTTTTCGGGCACCGAATTGATAAACGTATACGGTGGGTCATCGTGAATGAGTTGGTGCACCTGTCGATAGATATGTGCCCGCTTCTCCTTGTCGAACTCGGAGCGGCCGAGAACGAGCAGGCTGTCGACGCGGGAGTTGCTGTAGAACGCGTGGTTGAGCCCGATCGGCGGTACCTGGCTCGAGTGAAAGGTGTCGTAGAGGTCCGGGTCGATGTCGAGCCGCCACGCGAGCAATGCAGCGTCGTATTCGCCCTTGAATACCGTATCAAAGAACGTTGCACCTTCGATCTGACGGATTTTCAGGTCGATGCCGGCCTTCGAGCATTGTTCCTGAAGCACCAGGACCATGTCGCTGCTAATGCGGCTGCCAGCCGTAATGAAAAACTCGAATTCGAATTTGACACCGTCCTTGTCGCGTACGCCATCACCGTCACTGTCCACCCACCCCGCTTCGTCCAGCAAACGTGCCGCCTCCGTCGGATCGAACTTTCGGGGCGCGATCGTGCGATCGTACGCCCAGGAGTTAATATAAAAAGGCCCGCTTACCAGCTTTGCATAGCCGGAATACACCTTGTCGTTGACGAGTTCCCGGTCAAAGAGCATCGATATGGCTATGCGTACGCGCTTATCGCTGAACCACACTGACCGGCAGTTCCATGACATGTAGTTGTATTGCGGTACATCGTAGTATGTCTTGTTGAAACGCCGCTCGAACTCGGCGTCACTGGTTTGTTTCTCCCACTGAATCTGGCGTACACGCATTTCGTCGAGTTCGCCGGCCTTGAGCGCGTTTAACGCAACCGCACGATCCGGTATGATGCGAAACGTAATGCGGTCCAGGTACGCGTTCTCCCCATGATAGTTCTCGTTGCGAACGATCGTGATGGTCTGATTCGTCCGCCATTCTTTGAACTTGAACGCGCCGCTTCCCACCGGCGCGCGGTTCGCCGGGTTCGTGAGGAAGTCCGGTACGTCATACACATGTCTGGGAATCGGAGCGAACTGGGTCAGTGCGTGCAGCGCCGGAGCATAGGCTTCTTTCCAGCGAAAGATCACGGTGTGCGGGTCGACCACCTCGACTTTGTCGAGCCGGCTGAACCACCCCTCTTTGTTAACCGCGGGGATCGCGGGGTCGAGAATTGCTTCCACGGTGAATTTGATATCGTCGGCTGTGATCGGCTCTCCGTCGTGCCACACCATGTCTTCTTTGAGCCTAACGGTGATTTCGAGATGATCTTTGCTGATCTCGAACTCCTTCGCGAGGACGGGGACGATCTCGAGGTTTTCGTTATAATCGAGCAGGTTATCGAACAGATACCGGATGACGTATTCTTCGTAGACGGTCGTATAGAGGACCCAGTTGAGTGTCTTGCAGTCGGACTCGAGGTGGCGAATGATGCTGCCGCCGATCTGGGGCTCGACTCCCTGACCGGTGGACGCGCCGCCGCTGTTACTCTGATCGCCGTCTCCGTTGTCGCACGCTGACAGCACGACGATCGTGAGGGCAACGAGGCCGACGAGGGTTATCCGGCGGTATGGGTGCCGGAGGTGCTTCCAGATGAACGTGGCAGGTGGGCGCATGAATGTTCGGTCCTCGGCCGAAGAGTCTTCTGAACTATTAAGCATGTCCCTGAGTTTGTAAAGGCCAAAGGGACAACGGTTTGGGGTTCATAACCGCTTGAAATACAACGCGGTACGTATCTCGCATGGGGTTTGAATCGTGTGGGGGCGTGCGGTTTACCGCACCGGAATGTGGTATGCCCCCTCCTACAATATATGGTACACTACACATTGCGCTAGGGGCACTCAGGTAGATCGTCCATTCTGCCGACCAACGTAGAGCTTAACGCGATCGAGATCACACGTCCTCGCGATTTCCACTTCGATCTGCTCGAGCCGGGCTTCCCCCTGTACGCGTTTTGGACTGGAGTACATATGTGCTTTCTGCGCCTGCTGAAACTTTGCGGTATGGGGTTCGTCCTGGCCACGATGATCCCGGCCTCTGGCGTAACCGCTGAGCCCTGCATGCTCGTCTACACGCCTGGCACGACGCTATTCAACTACGATCCCGGCCGCTACTCCGCGCTGACTTCTGAGAGTAGCAACTATGATCGGCTCTATGCACTGGGAGGGACGACGCTGTGGGACGACCGGGAGGATCGAATCGCCTACGAAGCCTACCAGGCCCCGGGCCTTACCGCATTTCAACAGTCGTACTCCGGCCACAACGAGTTCCTTGCGACCGGCAGAATCACCCACCTCATTGTCGATGGTTTCACGACGGCGCCAACTCAGTTCGCGGACGTTGTTCTTCAGTTCTCGCCCGTTCCCGCGAATGCCAGGCCTGAGATCTTCGTAGACGGCGAGCTCGTTTCCGGGCTGCGCCATATTATTCCCGCCGTTCGAGTGAGCACGTCGATCGGCCACGGGTTTTATTCGGATCTAATCGAGCTCGAAGTTCGGTGGACCGGAGCCGTAACGCTCGAAGTGATATCATACGCAGACCGCAACGGAAACCGGATTCTGGACGGGCCCGCCTGTTTCGTCGCGATTCTGATAGACGGAACCGTGCGGACCCAAGGAAAAACGTGGGGCGGCATCAAGGCGCTGTTCGAAAACAAGTAGGTGAACAGGGCGCTACGCCGATTGCGATTTCCCGACGAGTTTCATGATCTCAACGTCCGAGAGGACGGTGCTGACCCGTTTCGCTTCTTTGAAAATCTTGTTAACGAGCTTGTCCGTCACAGGAATGTTGTGTTCCTCCAGCCAGTGACGGACATTTGATTTTCCACTCATCGGACCGATCTCGATGATCTGGGCCAGGCCGAATTCATCGGCGGGAACGCCGCTGTAGACCCGGTTGGCGAGCCAGTGGTCGCCACGGCGGTAGGCTTTGATAATCGCGTCAGCGTGAACGCCGGTCGCGGTACGAAACGCGTCGGCCCCCATTACCGGGTAGTTATCCGGGATCGGCACGTTGCACGCTTCGGAAACTGCCCGGCAGTAATCGGGCAGTTTCGTCAGATCCTGGTCGAAGACGCCGAGAAGTTTGAAGTTGACCATCAGGAGATCAAGCGGCGCGTTGCCGACACGCTCGCCGATACCGAGCCCGCAGCCGTGAATCCGGTCGGCACCCGAGTAGAACGCGGTGATCGCATTCGCGATGGCGAGAGCGCGGTCCCTGTGGCCGTGCCAATCGACTCCGATATCGGCACCGGACCTCTCGACCAGCCCCCGGACGAACTTCGTCACCTCGCGGGCGCCGGACGGTGTCGCATGCCCGACCGTATCTGAGATGCACAGGCGTTCGACGCCGTGGTCGATCGCTATGCCGTAGAGTCGTTCGAGAGTTTGCGGGCGCGCACGCGTGGTATCCTCCGTCACGTACATGACCGGAATGTTATTCTTGTGCGCGAACTCGATCGCATCTTCGCTGACTTTCACCATGCGGTCCACGTCCCAGTCTTCAGCGAACTGCCGGATCGGACTCGAGAAAATAAACAACGCGATCTGAATCTTGAGACCGGTTTTCTGAACGATCTCGACCAGCGGAATGATATCGTTGATGTGAGTGCGCGCGGCCACGTACGGGTAGATCTTCATGCCGCTTCGGGCGATCTCGGCGGCCAGCGCAAGCGTGTCGTTGTACGCCTGCGGACCGGCGCCCGGGAGCCCGATATCGCAACTGTAGACGCCCAGTTCCTCCATCAGGTGGAGAATCTTGATCTTGTCCTCAATGGATGGGTCGGTTATGGACGGGGACTGCAGACCGTCGCGGAGTGTTTCGTCGTTCAGCTTGAGGGAGTAGGGTGGTGGATCTTCGGCTTCGTTCCAATCGAAGATGAGATCCTCGCTACGAAATTCGGTCATGATACCTCCGGACCTTTCGCGACGTGTCTATCTTGTTGTAAGTTACCAGATACGTAATTCAATTGCAATGTGAATGTCCGATGACACCAAATACAGAATATCGAAAAGCGGCGCGCTATCTCGCGGAGCGTGATCCCGTTCTCCGCCGGATCATCGAGCAGGTCGGCCCGTGTCAGCTTCGCCGTTCGTCGAATTTCTTTTTGACGCTGCTCGAGGCGATCGTCTGGCAACAGTTGAGCTGGAAGGCCGCACTCACGATTCATGAGCGTTTGTTGCGGACGATCGGCGCGCCGCGACCCACACCCGCAGACGTACTCCGCACGCCGGTGAACGATATGAGAGCTGCGGGCCTATCGCGTGCAAAGAGCGGCTACCTTCACGACCTGTCCGCGCGTTTTGAAGACGGACGATTTCCCCGACGGCGCATCCGGCTACTCTCCGACGGAGACGTCATCGCGCGACTTTGTGAAATCAAAGGGATCGGACGGTGGACCGCGGACATGTTTCTCATGTTCGGACTGAACCGGCTCGACGTATTCCCGGCGGGAGATGTCGGGCTGAGGAACGCCCTGGCAAAACGTTACCGGCTGCGCAACGCTTCGAACATGAAACTCCTCGAAGCGATCAGCCGTCGGTGGCGGCCCTATCGGACGATCGCATCCTGGTACGTGTGGGCGAGTTCGGACGGGATGCCGTTCGAGGATGATTCCTAAACGAGTGTGGGCAACGGTGTTAAGGTGCCTCTCCCGGATCGGCGGCGGCTGCGCTTGCGAACGGGGCTCCGATCTGCTACAATAACTCGTCACTTCGAGCACGGCGTCCAAGAACGAAGCCATCTACTAGCCTCATCGCCGGCAGGCGCAATGCCTGCTTCGACGTGCTCTTTCCATCGGCAAGTGTTCGACAATCGGATCCAGCACCAACTCCGATTCGGCAGGAGGTGATGCACACCGAATTTGTTTCCGAAGCACCCACGGTTTTCTTCAATTCAATAACCGACGCAATGAACCCGGTTCACCTAAGGAGTAAGTTCATGCGACTGCGTTATTTGTTTGTACTCACAGCAATCCTCGCAGCCACTGCCATGGTCGGCATCGCGGCTGCTGGGCTCGAACAACCGGATCCTCCCAAGCCCTCCTACGACCGGGGGGTGACGATGACAGCGTTACCTGAATCGGTCGGCCCCTATCCGGGGTTCAGCCGAAAGGGCCCCGATTTTCCGCCGCGACCGGAGCTGGGCCCGGCCCTCCTGAAACCCGCCATCGAATGTTACGACTTCGACGACAATGGCGTACCAACCGGTGGATTTCGGTTTATTCCTCCGGATCCGCACGTTGCAGTGGGGCCCAATCATGTCATCAACATCGGGAACGTGATGATCGAATGGCGGGTTAAGGATGATCCGGATCCGCGCGAACATCTCGAAGGCCTAAATTCGTTCTTCGGAACCATCCCGGGTCCGGGATTTCCGGTGCTGCCGACGGAGCAGCTCGGCACGTTCAAGTTCGACCCGAAAGTGATCTACGATCAATATTCCGGGCGTTTTGTGGTCGTCGCGCTGGAGCAATGGGATGTTATCTGTGGTGGCGACCCGAGCGACGAGTCGCGTATCCTCGTAGCGGTCTCGAAGACCAGCGATCCGAATTTGGGCTGGTGGTTCCACGTGATCGACAGCAAGGCTTTCGAGCCTGGTGGCCCCGTGTGGGCCGACTATCCCGGGATTGCTGTGGATGACAAGGCCCTCTACATCACGAACAACATGTTCCCGTTCTGTTCGTCCGGCGCCGGGTTCAGTAACCGCGTGTGGATCATCGAGAAGGCCCCGACGTATGCCGGCCCCGACCAGTCGATCGTTTTCACGGTCACGGATCCGGTGGCCGCGTCCGGCGCGTTCTACATGACGCTTCAGCCGGCCCACATGTACGGTCCCTTGCCGATCGGCTCGACCGGCTCCGTGCTGGGAACGTATCTGGTCGGATACTCGGGTCTCACGTTCGGTGGCCCGGGTGGTATCGAGGTGCTGAACTTGATCGAAATTACGGATCCGCTCGGTGCAGGCCCCGGTCCGTTGTTCACGTCGCAGATACCTTCGTGCGGTGACATCGAGGATGTTGGCGGCATTTTCGGTTTTCCGGCGCT
>JAPUJU010000042.1 GCA_027296025.1 bacterium | reverse complement strand
GTGGTCGATGACCACACCGTGCGCTTTATTTTCACGAATCGCTATCCGTATCAACTCATGGACGCGAACGAGGGTGTGATTCTGCCGAAGCATCTGCTCGAAGAAATTCCCCGGGATTCGATTCGCACGGCGAATTTCGGGCAGCGTCCTGTGGGAAACGGTCCGTTTCGCCTGTCAAAGTGGGTCCATGGCCAGTACATCGCGCTCGAGAGAAACCCCGCTTACTATGAGAAAGGGAAGCCGCGACTCGATCGAGTCGTCTGGCGGATTCTTCCGGACATAACGACGCTGGTTACGCAGCTCAAGCTGGGTGAGATCGACTGTCTGGAGTCGATTCCTCTGGACGCGCTCGAAGACATCGAGGCGAACCACCCGGAGATAAAGATCCATCGGTTTCAGTCCCGGGGCATGACGTTTATCGCGTGGAATCTGCAAAACCCGATCTTCGCAGACGCGGAGATCCGCCGTGCACTCGGGTTTGCCCTCAACGGCAGCGAGATCATTCAGACATTGTGGCGGGGGCTTGCCGAGCCCGCTGCCGGACCGATGCCGCCGATCCTGTGGGCGCACGACCCGTCGCTCGAGCCACTGCCCTTCGATCCGAATCGCGCGATTCGCATGCTCAATGCAGCTGGCTGGGCCGACAGCGACGGTGATGGGATTCTCGACAAGGATGGCCGGGCGTTCGAGTTCTCGATGACTGCCAATCAGGGTGCGCAGGTGCGGATCGATGTGTTGACCATGGTGCAGGCACAACTGCGCCGGATCGGTATCCGTGTGAAACCGCAGGTCCTCGAATTTAACACGTTCATCGACCAGATTGTGCTCGGTGAATTCGAAAGCTGTGTCATGGGGTGGAAAGTTGATGAGCGGCCCGACCTGACGCGCTTCTGGAGGAGTGACGCGACGCCACCAACCGGTTTCAACCTCTCGCGCTACAACAATCCACGGGTCGATCAGCTCATCGACGAGGCGAGAAACACGACGGACACGGAAACGGCGCGCAGCCTGTGGTACGAATGTCAGAGAATCATTTACGACGACCAGCCCATCTACTTTCTTGCCGTTCCCTACGAGATTCTGGCCGTCCACGAACGATTCTGCAACGTTCGGCCCAACGGTATCGGTACGTTCGTGAACCTCCGAGACTGGTATGTCTCGAACGACTGCCCCTAGCCGGGGCGGGTCGCCGTCGTCCACTACGGCGCCTGGGTGATCACGTTGCGTGCGAAGATTTCAGGTTGATTTTTGCCACGCCGGCCTATCATATAGTACACTCTGCGGCGACGTCAATTCAGGCCCCGTACCGTTTCCAACAAGGGGATCCGCGGGGTTCACTTCATTCGGATACGATACTGTGATTCACGTTGTTGGTTTTGCATCTCTTATCAGCGGGCTGGTCGCCCAGCTTCTAAAGGTCGTGGTTGGTCTTTTTCAGACCCGCAAACTCCGATTGGAAAGATTTTTTGACACGGGTGGCATGCCGAGTTCACACACGTCTCTCGTCACGACGCTGACTATTGGCGTCGCACGGGACAGCGGTATCGATTCTACGATGTTCAGCATCGTGCTGCTATTCAGCATGTACGTGGTGTTCGAAGCCGCTGGCCTGCGCCAGGAAGTGGGCACGCAGGCCCGCGTCCTGAATGAGCTGATTGACGATCTGCTCGTGACACATCATCTGAACACATCCCGCCTCAAAGAACTCGTCGGACATACCTGGGGTGAGGTGATGGGTGGTTTTGTCGTCGGTCTGGGGGTCGCGCTCGTCGCCTTCAGATAGAAAAACCTTGACAAAAAAATCAGGGTCCAGTCTACTCATCGTGAGTTGAAAATTCGCCTATAAGGCCTTGTCTTATAATCAGATACAGAGGTACTTGTGGGGTGCCAACACGACATAGTACCCATACGCGTTTTGTACAAACGCTCACGTTCGGCCCGGTCCATATGTAAGGATCCGGCTTTTTTTGTGTCACGGAGGTAGATTCACCATGAGAGTAATAGCCGTCATGAACCAAAAGGGCGGATGTGGGAAGACCACGGTCTCGATCAATCTCGCGGCAGCACTTTCGAGCCTCGAGCGCCGCGTGCTTTTGATCGATCTCGACCCGCAGGCACACGCAACGGTCGGTCTCGGCGTCAGTGATAACGAGATCGAGATGACCAGTTACGAATTACTGATGGACCCTGCCGTGCGAATCGGGGATGCGGCAATTAGCGTCCGTCAGAACCTTGACCTGATCGCGTCGAGCACCGTCCTTGGCGGCGTTGAGCAGGAACTCGCTGACCGCATGGGGCGCGAAGAACGTCTTACGACAAAAATCCGTCAGATTCCCGACGATGTGGGCGATATCGTTCTGATTGATTGCCCCCCGAGCGTTGGACTACTCACATTCAACGCGCTGATCGCGTCCTCCGAGGTATTGATACCGGTCGACGCGAGCTTCTTTTCGTTCCATGGCCTCGGCAAACTTCGCGAAACCATCGAGGTCATTGAAGGAGAACTCACTCGAAAACTCCGCGTGCATGTCGTCTGCAACAATCTCGACACGAGAACACAGTTTTCGAGAAAAATGCTCTCGGAAATCGAGAAGTTTCACTCGGCGATTCTCCTCGATACGTTCATCAGTCATACCGTGCGGTTGAAAGAAGCGGCCGCCCACGGTGTGCCGGTTCTCGAGCTGGCAAGGCAGTCCAAGGCCAGCCGGCAGTTTCTCGCGCTCGCCCGGGAACTCGTGGAGAAAGAAGCGAAAATCGAGACAGAGAACATGGAAGAGTGGATTGAGAAACTGCACGGCCCGAAACCCGTCGAAGAGGGTATTCTGTTTACCCTTGATGTCCGACAAGCGAAGTCTGCCGCGGTCACCGGTGAGTTCACGAACTGGTCACGCGAGGGGATTCCGATGAAGCAGGATACCGACGGATTGTGGAACGCTGTGGTTGATATTCGGCCCGGGGAATACGAATACCGGTTCATTGTCGACGGGGTGTGGATGCGCGACCCCAATAACCGCGACTACATTCGAAACGAGTTTGGCCAGGAGAATTCGCTCCTGATTGTCTGATTGTAGCGTGGCGATTCACAAAGGGATCACACCATGAAAGACTCCCGTCGGCCGCGCCACATCCGCGACATTGCACATCTGTACCTGTCGAAGAAAAAGCGGTCCATGGGTAGTGTGCCCGTGAGGCTGCTCGTCGCGGCCCAGGACCAGACATCGTTTTCGGCGTTTCACGTTGCGAACATCGCGGCAGCGATGGCGCTCCGAAAAGCACGCGTCCGGATTCACGAGTTGAGCGGCATACTACCGAATGCCTGTTTCTATTTCTGCCACCCACCTGATGTTTACTTGGGATCGAGGGTCCCCGTGATTCCCGGGCTGCACGGTATCGATTTGTCGTTCGATTTCCCGGGCCGGGTGGACGGCGTCGACGTCGACGCCCCGTTTCACGTCACGCTAGTGCACCTGCCGCCTTTTTCCGTGGAGAGGGATGTGTTGAAGACGGCGGATGCGTTCACCGACTTCGACGGCGAAACCTGGGCGCTGCTACTCGTTGGAGACGATGCCGTGCTGTCCGACTTTCAGGCGCCGTTCGTCGACCGCTTGGGGTCGTATCGATCCCTGGTCCTTTCGACGGGTGTCGGACGGACGCACGTGGACGACGAAGGTCCGAGAGAACTCGGAGGCGTGTTCGACTGGGAAGCGTCTCTGCCGGACCGCGTGCCGATCGTGCTAAGGTCCCCCGAGATTCCGTTGTCGCTCACATACCTCTCGCTGTGCGATAGCTTGCTTGGTAAGATGGTTTCTGCGCGGAGGAGACATCACGGTGTTGTCAGTAGAGAAGCATTCGCAGGCAGTCGACCTCGGCGCTGACATCGCACTGGGCCCTGTCAAAGGACTCTACGAGAGGTATATCGGGCGCCTGGCGGAAATGAGTCAGGACATCGAAATGCGCGTGTCGAGAGTCGAGTTCCGTGCGTTCTATCGTGACGAGTTGCTATGCCGTGTCGTCCCGTATCGCGATCTCTTTCACGTTCTCGTCGGTGATCGCCCGGTCTGGGAGACTCGGGTTCGCAACGAGGAGACGTATCTCGAAACGACGGACCGGACGCTCCAGCGTTTTCTCCAGATTCACGCGTCGAGAGCGAACGATTGAGCCACCTCTTCCAGCGGGCCTTTCCCTTGTAAATGCCTCCCCGGCGGGTTATCTTTGGTTGACGAGTGATCAGGAGGACCCCACCTACTCGTTGTCGACCACATTAGAGACTTATGTTTCAACGAATTACTATCGTAGCAATCCTTGCGTGCGGGGTCGTGTTCCTGACGTTCAACGCGTGCGATGTAAACGCGCCCGATCGACTGGTTCGCGCCCCGATCATTCGTGCCGTGAGCCCGCAGGCTTCCGTGGTCAACGCGGTGGCGGGAGTGGACACGGTCTGCTTCTCGGTCCGCGCGTTCGACCCCGGCGATCAGGAACTTTCCTTTTTGTTTTCGCTGGGTGACAGCGTCGTGTCGGACTCGTCGACCTGGTGCTACGTCGTCGATGATACCGGTGCCGTTGATGTTACCGCAGAAATCACGAACGGGCGACTCGAGTCGCGCGTGCGCTGGCGGCTGAATCGCTTGGCCCCGTTCAATGCCCCGCCAATCATCGTTGATGCGACGCCGTCGGACAACATGCCGTCGATCGAGATCGGTCAGTCGGTTGAATTCGCGATCACCGCGGAAGATCCCGAGGGGCTCGAAATCAGTTACCTTTATCTCGTAAACGATACCATCGTTGCTACGACGCGCAAGTATATCTACAACTCATACTATGTAGGCCTCATCGAGGTTCGTGCGATCGCGAGTGACGGTGACCGTTTCGCAATTCACCTGTGGGATTTGACCGTTCAACCGGAGCCGGACTCCCTCATTCCCGCGGAAGTACAAATGGTGTCACTGGTGACCGGGGACGAGCCCGGGGAGCTGATCGCCGAGTGGATCGCGGTCGGGGACGACGGCATGGAAGGCCGACCGTCGGAGTACCTCGTACGGACGTCATCGGTCCCGATCGAAACGGAAACATCGTGGACGCAGTCGAGTCAGCGTTTGGGTGCGCCGGCGCCGGAGGATCCAGGCACGGTGATGCGAATGGTGGTGACAGGCCTGAACCCGGCGAACCTGGTTTACCTCGCGGTCCGAGCGAGGGACGCGTTCGGTAACCTTTCGCCGCTTCGCAGCTCGATGAGCGCGTTTACAAAGGGAATGGAAATAACGGGCACGGTGCGAGATGCGCTGACCAACCTCCCGATTGAAGGGGTCAAGGTTCGCCTGGCGGGCAACGAGATGACGACCGGACCGGATGGAAAATACGCGCTCACCGAGCTACCCGCGGCGTTGTCTCCACAATTCCTGTGGGACGATCCGAACGCGGGACAGTACGGCGCGTATTCGGACATGGTCACGGATCTCTATGATATCCAGCACGATGACGTCCGTGATTTCTGGCTGGTTCCGAACCCGACCCTCGCCACTAATTCCTACTCGAATCTGCTGGTCTTTCTGAAGGTGATGGCAATGGCTCCGCTTGCGGGCAAAACGTTTCTCAACACATGGAACACACCGATCAACGTGTACATCCCGCCGTTCGTAAAGAACGGCCTTGATTACGAACAAATCATCAAAGAGCAGTTTCAGCGCTGGGAAGAATTGCTCGAGATGCAGATTTTCAACTTCGTCACAGAAGACCCTGAGTATGGCGTCCGAATCGTTTATGATGCCTCGGCACCTCGCGAGTTCTACGAGGTCCTCGAGCGGGAGGGGGACCTGCCGAAGAAATCCCAGATCACGATGCGGACGAAATACGAAGATCGGCCGGACGGCCTGAGTGAACGGGTGATGCGAACCATCGCCAGCCATGAAGTCGGGCACGCGCTCGGGATGGCCCACAGTAGCGACCAGGGCCACCTCATGATCGGCGGCCGTTTCTCCGGTGTGCCCGAGGCCACCCTCGATGAGATTTGGCTCGGCCGCGTCATGTACAATATGCCGCCCGGAATTAACCTCAACTGGTATCTGTTCGACTGAGGTCGCCACCCGCAGCCGGTCTGACACTCAGTTCAAATTCTGCCATAATGTACTGCCTATATGGCAGTTACCTTCCTGTCTATGGTTTCCGCGGAGTCCACTAGCACTGTAATACACTGTAATTATTACAGTTCCATAGTATGTGATTCCTGGCACCTTTTGTGCGTTATACTGGGTTGAACGCACAAACATGAGAATCAGGAGGGATAACCCATGATGAATCGTTTTACCCAAAAAGCAGCCGCGGCGATGAACGCGGCAAGTGAGGCAGCCTTCCTCGGGAATCACGTCGAGGTCACGCCATGGCACCTCATGAAGGCCCTCGCCGGACAGGAAGGCGGAATTGTACCCGCCGTGCTGGAACGCCTCGGTGTGGCCCCGGCGCGCGTGCTCGAGATTACGAGCCGGCAGTTGGACAGCCTCGCCTCCCAGGAAGGTGGCGGTGCACCCTATCCCTCGCCGGATCTGAAGAAGGTCATTCAGAACGCGTACGGCGAGGCGGATGCACTCAAGGACCAGTATGTATCCACCGAACACTTTCTGCTCGCGATGATCAAAGATTCCAGGTCCGACGTGGCAGGACTACTGAAGGATCTGGGCGTCGATCCTGACGCGATGATGAACGCACTCAAGGACGTTCGAGGGTCCGAACAGGTCGTCGACCCGAATCCCGAAAACAAATACCAGGCGCTGGATCGATTCACGATCGACCTCGTCCAGATGGCCCGGCGCGGAAAGATCGATCCGGTTATTGGACGCGAAGAAGAGGTGCGCCGCGCCACGCAGATTCTCTCGCGTCGAACCAAGAACAACCCGGTACTCATTGGAGACCCCGGTGTCGGCAAAACAGCGATTGTCGAAGGCCTCGCGCAACGCATCGCGGACGACGATGTTCCGGACGCGATGAAGAACAAACGCGTGCTCGCGCTCGATATGGGCGCGCTTGTAGCGGGCACGAAGTTTCGCGGCGAGTTCGAGGAGCGCTTCAAAGCGGTTCTGAAAGCCATTCAAGAGAGCGATGGAGAGGTCATCCTCTTCATCGACGAGCTTCACACGCTGGTCGGAGCCGGAGCGGCCGAAGGATCGCTCGACGCCTCGAACATGATCAAGCCGGCGCTCGCGCGCGGTGAGCTGCACTGCATCGGCGCGACAACGTTGAGCGAGTACCGGAAATACATCGAGAAGGATACCGCTCTGGAGAGGCGCTTTCAGGTGATCACCGTGCTCGAACCCTCCGTGGACGAAACGGTCGCGATTCTTCGCGGCCTGAAGGTATGCTACGAGGTTCACCACGGCGTGCGCATCACCGACGACGCCATCATCGCGGCCGTGAAGCTCTCGGATCGGTATATCGGCGCACGCTTTCTGCCGGACAAGGCGATCGACCTGATGGA
>JAPUJU010000413.1 GCA_027296025.1 bacterium | reverse complement strand
AGACCCCGACCCGCAATCAGTTCGTCACGCTGACCGGGACCGGAGACGTGGGAGCGACCACTCGCACCCTTCGTTTCTACCGGAATGGTTCGTTGCTGGATAGCATTCAGAGTGGCGACCCCCAGTTTTTCGTCGACGAGCGATTCACATACAACCTCGCCCTCGTTCCCGGCGTGAATAGTATCCGGGCGGACCAGGTCGATAACGTGGGGAACGTAAGTTCGTTGTCGAACACCGTGCCGATCGTGTTCGACGGCACGGTCGGGTTTTTCATCAACCAGCCCTTCCGCTCCAACGATGCTTTTCAGGTTAATCTTGTGTCACCGGCCACAGCGATTTCGATCAATGTCTACGATATGTCGGGTGGTCTCGTTCAGAAACTGTACGCATCGATGGGTGGTACCAGCGTTTCGATCCCGTGGGACGGCAACAACGGAGACGGAGAACCTGTCAGGAAAGGCCCTCTAGTGGCCGTACTTGTTGTCGAATATACGAGCAGCAACCGGAGCGTTCAGCGAGAGGCGTTTCTTTTTGATCCGCAATAGCATGTACAGCAGAACTCTTCATAGTACCGTGCTGGCCGTGACGTTTCTTGTCGCCGCGGCGACGAGTGCACTCGCCGATTTTTCCAGAGGTGGCGGGTTCAACTCTGCAGGATACGGTGCCCGGGCGTGGGGCATGGGCGGTGCGGCGATTGCTACCGCCTCCGACGAAGGCGCGGTCTACTGGAATCCCGCGCTGCTGTCGATCGTCGGCGAGAACAGGGTGGGCTTTACTTACACCGACCTCATAGCCGGGGTAGCCGCCTCGCGTTCACACGTCGCGGCGACGTTCGCGCTGCGGAAGGGACCGGAGGACGAACCGGGACTCAAGTTTGCGTATCACACCGTCGGTATCATGTTCAGCAACCTGTCCCTCGACCTGACGGGTGGGGCCAATTACAACGAGAACACGCTCTCGCTCGCCTACGCGCTAGCGCCCCAGTATTTCATATCGATCGGCGCGACGTTCAACTTCCTCCTCTCGTCCTCCGACGTCGAAGGATTCGGCTCCAACGGGACCTCGTTCGATCTGGGCGTTCGGCTCCGTCTTGCCAGGCGAACGAGCGTCGCGCTGGTTGCACGGAACGTGTTGTCCCAGATCGACTTCGAAGACAGTGCTAGCCTCACCCTCCCGAGAGCGTATACGCTGGGCGTTGCTTATCGGTTGTGGATCTTTACCGGCGAGGCTGATGCAGAAGCATCGAACGGCGGACTCTCGAGGTACGCTCTTGGAGCGGAAGCGCGCCTCTGGCAGAATAACATCGCTCTGCGGACAGGAGTCCAGGTGAAGAGTGCCGGCGTGAGTCGAATGATCCAGTACTACGGGTTCGGTGTACGCGCGGGACTCATATCATTGGATTACAACGCCGAGTTCGACGCGGCAGAAGCCTTCGGCAATATTCAACGAATCTCGATGGCTTTCATTTTCTAACGAAGCGTGATCCCGCCACTTGACAAAACGTCCCGCAGGCTGATGAGCGGCTGCCTGATCGGGCTTGCCTTCTTTATCCCCTTCTCGATTTCCGGCGCTGACATTTCGATTATGCTCGGCTTCCTCGTGGCGGGTCTCGTCGCGTTTTCGGATCGAGCCGCTCGCGAGCGTTACCGGTCCATGTTGAACGACCCGATGCTCTGGCCAGCCGTGCTTCTGACCCTGTCGGCCCTTCCCTCGGCCCTGCTCTCCAACAATCTGGACCGCGCGATGAGCGACTGGAGGGCGCACTGGCAACTGCTCATATATTTTCTGGTCGCCTATAACCTGATCGGTAATCGGCTGCAGAACATCCTCTTCTGGACACTCTTTACGTCGACGGCCCTGGCCTGCTCAGTGTCGGTTACCCAGTCGATGGGGGGCATCGACCTCGGCGTCATTCACATCGCAGGTAGATTCCGTCCCGGTGGAACACTCTACACCATGACCTTCGCGGGTATCCTCTACCAGATCATCTGCGTTGTTTCCGGAGTAGCAATGAAGGAAACGCGCGTCAATCGCATGCTCCTCGTTCTCGTCGGCGGCATCGCATTGTTTACGACGGCTCTCGTAATTACGCAAACACGCGGCGCCGCTCTCGCGCTGCTTGCCGGACTCATTACGATCATCCTCATCGTACGCAGGAGAGTCGTGTTCTTTCTTGCCGGTGGCGTGACGGTTCTCGTCGTCGTCATTACGCTGGTGACCCCGACGCTTCGCGATCGCGCTGCCCATACCTTGACGTACCGGCCCGGGACCACCGGCGGCGATCATTCCGTTCAGGCCATCGGCACGCGTTTCGCGTTGTGGGATACCGCGTGGCAGCTCTTTCTCGCCCATCCGATTCTCGGCGTGGGGATGGGGGACTACACGGAGGAGGCCGACCGAATACTCGAGGGGCGTTCCGTACAGACAACGGTCGACGCGCACAACATTTATCTCCAGGTCCTCGCCACTCGAGGTCTGGTCGGTTTCATACCATTCGTGATTTTCTGGATCGCCCTCATCAAAATGCTCTTCCGGATACGCCGCTGTCTCGCCCCGAGGAAAACGTTCGAACGGTACTTCACTTCCGGCGCCATCGCGGCGACTGTTGCGGTTCTCGTGGGCGCACTGACGGAAAACAACATCGACGACAGCGAAGTGTTTATCGCGTTCATGTTTCTGATTGGATTCGCCCGGAGTTTTGCAGTGGGCGACCTATGCGATCGTAAATCCTCAGAATCACCGCCGCCGCAAACATCGCCATGATCGGTTCGATCGGGATTCGCATGCGCAACGATCCGTGAAACACGAGCGGCACGAGCGCGTGAATAAGCAGCACACCATAAAGGAAAACGAGATCGCGCCATCGCCTGCGCGTCAGAAAGAGTCCGGCGACGAACAGCGGGATCACGAGCGCCGCGTACAGCAACCCGACATCAAATGCCGCCGCCAGGCGCCCAAGCCCGGAGTTCTTGTCGAACCACCATCCGCTCCGCACACCGCTCATTCCTTGATCCGACTTGAATCGCCAGAACCTCTGAAACTTCCACCACAAGAGCTTTGGTATGTGACGTTTGTTCTCCGAAAGAAACTGTTTGCCCAGCGCCCACGAGGCCCGGTCCCGTTCGACCTCGTTCATCACGGCGATCTCGTCTTTGCCCGGTAGCATATAGAGCGGCGCCACGCCCCCCCGGTACTGCGGTATCTCGACCACCTTCGTATTGTTGCCCTGATAGAACGTCGAACCACCGTGCGTGGTAAAGAAGATCCATTCACCCATGGCCGCTTTGTTGCGGGCGGCCCACGGCACGAGCGGAAGTAGGATGAGAGCGAAAAACACGACACCACGCTGAACCCGCCGGCGCAGGTCACCCCCACCCAGAACCATATAGGAAAACAGAATCCACACGCCCGCCGCAAAACCACTCGGCCGAGCGAGCGCCCACAAACCGATCAGGAGCCCCACCGACACGACAAGCCGCCACGACCCTTCCAGCGACGTCGGTTTCGGCCCAAGGTACAACGTCACCAGGATAACCACCATGTAGAGGTTTTCAGTAAGCACGTACCCGCTGATAAAAATGAGAAACGGGTTCAGCGCGCACAGGCTGCCTGTTACCCACGCAGCCCGCGCATCGAAGTATTTTCGGCAAACGACAAATGAAAGCCACACAACGACAACGCCGAGCAGGACCTGAACGAGGCGTCCCCAGAAGATTTCGGCGCCCGTCACTTTGTAGAGGCCGGCAAGAAATAGCGGGTAGAGCGGCGGCCGCCGCGCTGTTGCCTGCCCGGTCGCAGTCCGGTAGCCGGAACCGTCTGAAACGTGCGTCGCGAGACCATGATAGTCGATCTCGTCCCCGATCGGCTCCCGGTCC
>JAPUJU010000412.1 GCA_027296025.1 bacterium | reverse complement strand
CTTTCGCTCCTCATCCTGCTTTTCCTCCGCAAGCGGATCGTTACGACGCAGGAGCACATTCAGGACAGCGTGATCAAGACATTCGGCGCGGGCTTTCTGACCGTTTTTGTTGCGAGTATCGCTGCTCCGATTCTGTTCTGTATTCTCATAATTACACTGATCGGGATTCCGCTAGCGATCATGCTGCTTCTGACGTGCGTTGCGATCCACATCATTGCGAACACGGTTTTCGTGTATGCGGTCGGATCAAAGATCAGCGAGAAGTTCAATCTGCGCGTGGACAGCCCGTTCGGTATCGTCGTCATCATCGTCGTCATCGGGACGACAGTGCTCTTTGTCCCGGGCATCATTGCATACGCCCTCTCGTTCACGCTTCTGGATAACCTGAGCAATTCCTTCGTTTTCCTCTGGTGTTTGCTTTACTTGTTTGCATACCTCGTCGGAGTCGGGGCGCTCTTCCTCAGCCGTTTCGGCAGCCGGGCCATCGTCACAGCGACGCCGGTAACTCCACCGCCCGCTTCGGAGCTCCCGCCAGCGGACCAACCGGTGTAGTTCGGACCGTTTTTGGTCTTTCCATCACATCACTTAGTTATTAAAGTAGTTACATGATACGTGCCCGCGCTACGGTTGCAGCCGTCTGCCTCACCCTTCCCCTCACCCTCGCTCATGCAGATACGGCGCCCGAGCAACCCGATATTTCCTGGGCGTACGGCACAATTGTTGATTCTGTAACTGTTTCCGGCAACCGTAACACCAAGGGCTATGTGATTCTCCGGGAGATGCAGACGCAGCCCGGGGCTGTTCTAAATCAAAAAGACTTCGAGCGTGACATCCGGTTCATCACTGACCTGAGCCCGATCCAAACGGCGATTGCCCGAATTGATTCTGCGGGCGCCGGACACGTCATCATTCGACTGACGGTCACCGAGCGTTCCGCGATTCTGGTTGGTTCGATACTCCCGCTGGTCAAGTACAACTTCGAAACCGGGCTCAACTACGGCGTGCGCTGGCAAGAGGCGAACTTTCGTGGACGACTCGAGAACCTCACGTTTGTTTATTTTCGAAACGAACGCGACGACAACGACGTGTCGTTCGGCTGGGGCGCCCCGTGGATCGGCTGGAATCACATCTCCGTCGGCGTAGGCACTCGCTACTTCGAGCGCGGGCGGGTGCCGGATCAACGGGGCGTACTGGAGTCGTTCGGCGTGCAGGGGTTTCTCGCGCTGCCGTTGACGGAGAGCCGCGCGCGTTTTGCCCAGATCGTCGGGAGCCTCAACTATAATCGTGAGCGCCTCGGGTCAAAAGGGAATCCGACCGAGAACGAAATCACCCTGTCTCCGGCGATGTCGTTTCGGTACGACAGCCGTGACTCGCGCGTCCGACCCAACCGGGGCAGCACGGTATTTGTGGCACAGCGAGTGAGTTATCCGCTCGTCTCGGAGCGCCGGCCATACTATCTTTTTCGAAACGAAATCCGAACGTTCGTCGGCGTCGGCCCGAAAAACGTAATCGCGTTCCTCTCGAACCTGACCTATCAGTTCGGTGATTTTCCGGAGTTCAACTTATTCGGTATGGGCGGGCCCGGCTCGCTGCGCGGATACCCCTCCAGGCGGTTCGTGGGATGGCATCGGTGGTTCGGGACCGTCGAGTGGCGCCACACGCTCATACCGACTCATGTGTTTTCGCTTCCTGTGATCAAGACCTTCGACATCGGTCTCGGTCTCACCATGTTCATGGACAGTGGTATCGTCTGGGAAGGCGCGTACAACTTCTCATTGGATCGCCTTCACGGAACGACCGGCCTGGGCATCCGGTTGTACAATCCTATCCGCGACGTGCTGCGCATGGACGTCGGCTTCACCGCGGATGGCGACGTCAGGTTTAGTTTTGCGTCGGGTGTTCGTTTCTGATCGGGCCGGCTACAGGGCGGTGTCGCCGGGCGGAGATACGGCCCGGGCGGGTTTCTTCCTGGACAAAAGGCTCTTCGTCCACAGCTGGCCACACGCCGCATCGATGTCCGGCCCCTTGCTGCGCCGCACCGTCACGGACGACGCGTACGGCAGGATGCCCCGGATGAATTCCTGAATCTCATCTTCCGAGAGCGTTTCGTACGCGGTATCGCGCCCGGCGTTGTACGGGATGAGATTGATTTTGAACGGCCCCTTGCGCGAGAGCTTGCCGAGGCGTTTCGCGTCAGCGATCGACGTGTTCAGCCCCTTCAAGAGCACATATTCCAGCGTCACCCTCCGGCCGCTCTTTTCCGCAAAGTAACGCGCCGCATCGATCAACTCCGTCACCGTGTAACTCGAGACCGCCGGCATCAGCCTGCCGCGCTGCGAATCGGTCGTCGCGTTCAAAGAGAGTGCCATCGAACATCGAAGTGACATGTCGGCAAGCTGCCGCATGCGGCGCGGATGACCGACCGTCGAGACAGTGATCCGTCGGCTTCCCATATCGAAACCTGCCGGGTCGTTCATGATCTGGATCGCACGGGCGACGTGCGGAAGGTTCAGCATCGGCTCGCCCATCCCCATGAAGACGACGTTCACCTTGTCCACGTCGTCCGCGCATGTCTTCTTCAGGGCGCTGATCTGGTCGATGATTTCCCCGGCCGTGAGGTTTCGCCCGAAGACCCCCTTGCCGGTCTGGCAGAACACGCAGTCGAGCGGGCAGCCTACCTGGCTCGACACGCAGAACGTGATGCGCCGGTCGTGCCGCATCAGGACCGATTCGATGAGGTTGCCGTCGCCGAGCTCGAAGAGAAACTTCTTCGTTCCGTCGAGCGCAGAGATCTGCATCGTGCGGGTATGCAGCGCGGCTACGGAGGCGTCCTGCCCGAGCCGGTCTCGCAGCGCGAGCGGCAGATCGGTCATTTCAGCGAAATCGCCGACCTGCTTGTCGTAGAGCCACGAGGCGATCTGACGGTACCTGTAGTCGGGCAGGTCGTACGAGCGCACGAATCCCTGGAGTTCATCGAGCGTGAGATCGCGAAGATGAACCCTGTCGGGTCGTGATTCGTTCCGGACTTGCAAGGCGGTGTCCTCTCGTGACATGGAGCGTGCGGATGCTTATTTTACCATAGCGATGAATATAATGGGTGTGCTATTGCTTGGACATCACAAACGTCCTGTTTTGAAAACACCTCTTTGGTGGAAAGAACGATGCCGAAAACGATTCTCGTTGCTGATGACGAAAAGGGAATTCGAGAGACGCTGACCCGTTTGCTCGAGTACGAAAAGTACCGGGTCGTCGCCGCAAAAGACGGGCACGAAGCGCTCGACAAGGCGGGCCGCGGAGACATCGATCTCGTTCTCCTGGACATCAAGATGCCCGGAATGGACGGACTCGAAGTGCTCGCAAAGCTAAACGAAACGCAGAACGGCCTGCCCGTCGTGATCATCTCCGGGCACGGTACCGTCCAGACGGCCGTCGAGGCGACGAGGCTCGGGGCCTTTGATTTCATTGAGAAGCCGATCGACGCCGACCGGATTCTCCTGGTGATCCGCAACGGGCTTGAGCGGCGAAAGTTGCTGCGCGAGAACATTTCCCTCAAAAAGCGCGTCCACGGCGGCACGCGGATTATCGGCGATCACCCGGAAATGCAAAAGATCCTGACCACGCTCGAGAAGGTGGCCGCAACCAACGCGCGGGTCCTTGTCATGGGTGAGAACGGGACGGGGAAAGAGCTCGTCGCGCGAGCGATTCACGAGCGAAGCGCACGGGCAAAGGAGCCCTTCATCGAAGTCAACTGCGCGGCGATACCCGAGGAGCTCATCGAGAGCGAGTTGTTCGGGCATGAGAAGGGGGCGTTCACGGGCGCCGTGGCGAGGCGGATCGGCAAGTTCGAGCTGGCCGACGGCGGCACGCTTTTTCTGGATGAGGTAGGGGACATGAGCGGAGCGGCCCAGGCGAAAGTCCTGCGCATTCTTCAGGAAGCGGAGTACGAGCGGGTCGGGGGCACCGAAACCATGAGGGTCGATGTTCGCGTCATCGCGGCCTCGAACAAGGACCTGCTGAAGGAGAGCCAGGGAGGGAATTTTCGCGAGGATCTTTTCTACCGGCTGAACGTCGTTCCGATCGTGGTGCCGCCTCTTCGGAAGCGAATTTCGGATCTGCCGGCACTTCTGGAACACTTTCTGCAATTGACTGCTCAGGATCTGGGCCAGAAGGCCAAGAAACTGACGAAGCGGGCGCTCGCTCACCTCACCGAGTACGCCTGGCCCGGAAACGTTCGTGAGCTTCGTAACCTTGTGGAACGCCTGGTGATCCTGACGCAGGGGTCTACGATCGACATCGGAGATCTCCCACAGATGGGCCCCGTCAAAAACCTCGAGGAAGAGTACTTTGAAAAAGAACTTTATAATGACTTTCGGGATGCTGTGGAGAAGGATTTCTTCGTGTTGAAGCTCAAAAAGTACGGATATAACGTCAGCAAGACCGCGCGGAGGCTGGGCATGCAGCGAAGCAATCTTTACAAAAAGTTGGAAAAATACGGTATACCTTACAAACGGAGCAGGGAGGACGAGCGCGACTCGGAAGAAGTAAGCTAGCACTTGACAGGGTATTTAACTTCAGTCTATATTGTGTGATAGAGGACTTGAGTCCCCACAGTCCTTTGTACTCTGCAACGATTGTGCAGACCTGAGGGAAGGAGATGATGGTCGGATGAGACGAGCACTGATCATATTCATAGCCGTTATTGCGGTTATGCTCGTATGTCCAGCCACTGCGCCTTCAGCGAAATCCCCTAGCAACACATTCGAAACTCCCACCATTAACATCGTCTCTCCGCGTGATATCGGCATTCCCGATTTGAGCGGGGACGAGGATGATGGGGATGGCGATATCGTGGGCTTGCGAGACGGAACCAGAACCAAATTTGACGGTGGTGGCGGTCCGCTCGGTGTTCAGTCTGCGACTGGAATAAAGGCCTGGTGGATGTATTATTTGATGTTTTTTAGGCTTATGTAGAGCACGTATTGAGCGGACATAACCGCTAACTGTCGACGAGGGACTTCGTTAGATGCCGAACGCACGGGACGATAACGACCGAGTCCACAAACATCGCAAGCGTAGAGATGCGTCGCCGATTTTCGCACCTGTTGAAGAAATCGGTGAAATGCATTTTTCCACTGAAAACTACTCGACAGCGATCGAGTATTTTCAAAAGGCGCTCGAGTCATCGGATCTGAACGACTATCCGGACCGATATCGGGTGCTTCTGCGTATCGCGGACTGCCACGAGCGCAAGGGTGGTCACCGCGAAGCGCACGATGCGCTGAGCCTTGCACGCGCGACGATCTCCGAAGACACACCGGATCTTGCCCTCGGTGGCATCGAATTCCGTGAAGCATCGATCCTCCAGGCTCAGGGCGACTACGACGACGCACTGAGACTCGGTTTCGGGGCGTACCGCAAACTCAAACATTCAAGCGAACATAAAGAAGTCGCCGATATCCAGAAACTCCTGGCGAACTGCTATCACCGGCTCGGTCAGACCTCCGAGGCGGAGGAGTTCTACATGGATGCGCTGTCGTCCTATCGTCGGGTGGAAGACAAAAAGGGTATCGCGATTGTCTATAATAATCTCGGCCTCGTACATAAGAACGCGTGCCGGTGGAAGCGGGCGCTTGCATCACTGAACAAGTCGCTTGAACTGTCGGAGTCGCTTGGACTTACGCAGCAGCAGATCTGGGTGCACAA
>JAPUJU010000411.1 GCA_027296025.1 bacterium | reverse complement strand
TGTAGTATTCGAGCGCCTTTTCAGTCTCGCCCATGTGAACATACGTGCGACCGATGGACAGAAGCTCGTCCCGCGCCGCTGGATCGAGTTCGAGTATGACCTCTCTTTCGGCGATTGCCGCATCCATGTCGTTTAGTCTCTCGTAGTGCCCTGCAAGCGCGTAGTGACCGTCGGTTGCCTGTGGATAGAGTTCGACCCACCGTTTGGCGTTCTCGAAGCTCTCGTCAGGCTTCTGTTCGAGCCCGTAGTAAGCATTCATCAACCAGAATTGATCGCGTTCGGGAAGTTTGTACTTGTGAACCACTGCGGCACGCATGGCCTTCTCCGCGTCGGCGCGCTCATTCATCCGGAAGCTGACCCAGTATAGCTCCCAATGCGCGTAGGCAAAGCTCGGGTCGCCCTCCACGGCACTCTCGAGAAGTACCGCGGCTTCCGGATAATCATTGTTATACAGTCTTTCATATTGAGCTTTGATGAAATCTTCCAGGGCACCAGCCGAATCCGTCGTCAATTCCGAAACCGGAAGGTCTTGTGTCTTTTCGATATGATAGGCCGGTATCTTCAGCGCATGTTTCAACCGAACTGACATCGAATCGACCAACAGAAAGACGTTCGTGCCCGAAACCGAATTCCGATCGACGACTTTACCGCGTTTGGATTCGTAGAGGACCGTATTGATGGTCAGTGTTTCATCCTGTTTCGTGAACGATGCCGTGAGAAACACATCGTAGTGGTAGTCCTTCGCAACTTTCTTCTGGAGCGTCAACGGCGCGCCGACGCCCTCCTCGAAGCCCGCCTCCTGCAGGCGGTTTCTGAATCCGTAGCCGACGGTGAGGTAAATATCCTGTTCCAAATCGTATGAAAGGACCTTCGGAAGGCCATACTGGAGCCAGTTACTGGTCGAGTCCCCCGATTCATTCTCAAAGTTGAATATGGCAACCTTCTTGCGGAACTCGGCCTTCGGTATCACGCGCTCGATCGTATTCCCGTCTTCATCCTGGGTGCTTACCGTGGTCGTAGCTGCTCCCAGATCGCGACCCTGAAATACGAAGAACATGAGCACCCCGGCGGCGACGAGATTGACCGGTATGCCGATTCTCTCAATCTTCGACCAGCCCTCTGCCCCGCTCTTGCCGTGGAAATAGGACAGCAGCGCCACCGTGGGTACCATCGATACCAGCGCGGCCAGGCTGAAATCCGGGAGATTGGGAGAGAGCGGAAACCGATTCACGAGCCACTCCATCAGCGCGAGAACTCCGAAGCTGGCCAGAACATAGAGCCCGATGATTTGTGGCACGCGCCGCTCGAAAAGAAGCCGGACGAGCGAGGTCCCGCCCGCCTTTCCCGGGCCCGGCGCCGCAGCCGTCTCGGACTTGCTCTTCGCCGAGTCCAGTTCGTGACCGATCCGCCTTAGATCCACGATCAACTCGTCCGCATGCTGGTAACGCTCGTCGGGAGCTTTCGCCAGCATCTTGTTGACAACCTGCTCCAGCATGAGCGGCACGCCAGTCCGCAACCCCGTCAACGGCTCCGGCTCCTCATTTATAACCGCGTACACCACCGCCTCGTTGAATTCCGCTTTGAACGGGAGCCGCCCGGTCACCATCTCATACAGCACGACCCCGAGCGACCAGACGTCCGTGCGCCGATCTACACCTTCACCGCGTGCCTGTTCGGGAGACATGTAGGACAACGTGCCTACAGTTGTAACCACCTTAGTGACCCTCGTCTGGTCGGCCAGCTTCGCGAGGCCGAAATCCAGAATCGTCGCCTGTCCCGCGTCCGTGATCATAATGTTCTCACTCTTGATGTCGCGGTGGACGATGTCGTTCTCGTGTGCGTGCTGCAGGCCCTGGGCGACTTGAATCGCAACGTCCACAGCGTCACCGAGCTTCATCGGACCCTTTTCGATTTTCTCCTTGAGGCTTTGGCCTGATAGATACGCCATCGAGATAAAGGTCTGACCGTCCGCCTCATCGATTTCGTAGACGGTGCAAATATTGGAGTGCTGAAGGGCTGCCGCGGCCTGCGCTTCGTGGATGAAGCGAGTTTTGTCCGCCTGACCACCCAGTGCGTGGGACGGCAGGAATTTGATAGCAAATCTGCGCTTGAGCTTCGTTTCCTCGGCCTCGTAGACGACGCCCATCCCGCCTTCGCCGATCTTTTTGACGATCTTGTAGTGGGATATAGTTTGGCCAATCATATATATTGCCCCCTTTTTAGGCGGTCGCCGTAGAACGTGGATCTGGCTCTGAACTGTGTCGGTGTAGCCACGATTAGACTAACAAAAGTGGCCCACGGCACTCAATTGCGAAATTGCGGATCTCTGCTAACTGGTTGAAAGATATGGAGGGCGCACCCGGATTCGAACCGGGGAATAATGGTTTTGCAGAGCAGGAGGGGAGCTGGTGATCCAGCCGATCAAAATCGATGATCTTGACAGTTTGCGTGGGCCGTTCCAAACTGGCATGATGAATCCCCCCCTCTTGAGAGCTGTACTCCTTCT
>JAPUJU010000410.1 GCA_027296025.1 bacterium | reverse complement strand
ATAACAAACAGTGCGCCCAGACCCGCGACGCTGGTCAGTAGCGGCTGCAGGAGGCTTTGTATTTTGAACAGCTTCATGTTCGCCTTCATGTAGATGCTGCTCTGCTTTTCGAATTCGGCGCTCTCGTACGCCTCGCGCGCGTATGCCTTGACGACGCGGATACCGCTGAGGTTCTCCTGAGCCCGCGAGTTCAATTCGGCGAACCGTTCCTGCACTTTCTCAAAGTATTGATGAATGAGTTTCATACTGTAATACATGCCTATCGCGAGAAACCCCATCGGCAGCAGCGAAACGATCGTCAGCTTCCACGACAGGTACACCATGAGACTCAGCGCGAAGCCGCCCACAACGACCGTGTTAAGCGAGTACATCACGCCTGGCCCTACGAGGGCCCGGACAGCATTGAGATCATTGGTCGCAAGCGCCATTAAATCGCCGGTTCGGTTGGCGCCGTAAAAGGAGGGGCTGAGTGTTTGAAGGTGTGAAAGAAAATCCGCGCGAATGTCCATCTCGATGCGTCGCGACGCGCCGATCATGATCCAGCGCATGAGGAACCGGAACACACCGCTCACGACGGTTACTCCGACGAAAACAATGGCGTACAGACCCAGACGCTGCCGGGTAATTCCCTCCTGGAGGCCGTCGATCGAAATCTTGAGGATCCACGGATCGACGAGAAGCAGCGCATTGCTGATAACGAGACACACACCACCCACAATCAGACTGCGCCGGTAGTAACCGAGATAACGGCGAATCGTCTGCTGGGCTTTACGGCGCTTGCGTTTCAGATCGTTCGTCTTGCTCATGCTCGAGAATCAACCGGGGTGAATGGAGAAGGAGGCCGACCGACCTGCCCTTGACGGGGCGGCGCGAAACAGGCTAGCCTCAATGCGACAAAAAATGTTGGGTCGGGCGCGTAAGGACGGGCGCCCTTGAGGCTAACTATATGAGATTCCACATGTCAGATCAATGTATAGCGCGGCGGAGGCGTTCTTGAAAATCCTCGACCGGCCTGAAGCGTTCGAGCTTCTCAGCGAATACACACAGAACGAAAATTTGATCAGACACGCCCTGTCCGTCGAGGCGGCGATGCGTCACTACGCCGTCCTTTCACACGAGGACGAAGAGTTGTGGGGTGTCGTCGGGCTCCTCCATGATTTTGATTACGAGCGCTTCCCGAGCCACAACGAGCACCCGTACGAGGGCGCGAAAATCCTTCGCGAGCGCGGTTACGACGAGGCGATCATCAAGGCAATTCTCTCGCACGCGCCGTATACGAACGTGCCGCGCGAGACATTGCTCGAGAAAACTCTTTTCGCGGTGGACGAATTGTGCGGGCTCGTAACGGCGGTGGCTCTCGTACGCCCGTCGAAGAGCCTCACAGACGTCAAGGTCAAGTCCGTGAAGAAGAAAATGAAGGACAAGGCCTTCGCCCGCGGCGTCAATCGCGACCACATTCGCGAGGGCACCGAGGCGCTCGGAATCGATCTCGCTACCCACATCGATAACGTAATCACGGCGATGCGGCGCGTTTCCTCCGATCTCGGCCTCTAGGGGGCCTCTCTTCCATGACCGCACGCGCGCCCTCCGGGCCAGGCACAACCTTTTGCACGACAATAAGTTAACTCCATCCAATTTCGATCACACTGGTACAAATGTTGCGACAATTGCGTTCTATCATGGAGCGACATTTCCCGACGTGCGTCATAATGGCGACGCTGATCCTCTCAACCGTTCTTTTTGCGACGGGGGCACTCTTCAGGGTTGCACCCAGCAACGTGGCTGCGCAAGAAGCCCCTCAACCCCAGGCGTCAGAGGTTTCTCCTTCGAGCTCCGCTAACGCCGGACCCGAACCCGCACTCACGCCGAAAGAACTGCTCCAGAGGGCCCGGCAGATGTTCGTCGCCAGGGACTACCCGGCGGGTGAAGTGCTCTACAAAGCGCTCCTCATCCGCGAGCCGGACAATATCAATGCAATGATAGAACTTTCGGTCGTTTATGAGGCCATGGGGAAACCACAGAACGCGGTCGGACTTCTCGAACGGGCAGCGAACCTGAGGCCGGACGACCGGGATATCGCTGAGCGCAAGGCGAAGGCCCTCCGGAAGATGGCGCACGTTCTCCAGAGCGAAATCGACTCACTGGTCCGGGCGGGCGCGCACGAAGAAGCGCTTCCGAAACTCTCGATCCTCATCCAGGCACAACCGGACAATGCGGATCTCTACTTCCAGAAGGCCCGATGTCATTTGCGCCTCGGGCGACCGGCCGCCGCGAAGGGCGAAATCGCCAGGGCGATTAGGCTCGATGCGGCCGACCATTTTCTAGAACTCCGCGAGCAGGCAAATGAGAAGATCCGTGGGATGAAAGTCCAGTCCCTCGAGAACGACGCGCGCAAGCTCCTCGCGCAGGGCACTCCCGGGGCGGATGAAGAGGCGCTGCGGATGATCGTGCAGATTACCGAGTTCGAGCCGGAACACGCGTGGGCGAACGAACAATACGAACGCCTGACCGGCAAGGGCGGTTTCGGTATCGGCGGAATCGGTTCCTCATCGGTTGGACGCTTCCTGGGCGACGTATGGAACACCAGCCGGTCGATCACCGTCGGCGTTCTCAGCGCGTGGAACCAGCGCTTGTGGGTTATGGTCGGGATTCTCCTCGCGCTGCTCATCCTCGTCTCTCCGCTGACGCGCTTCATCGTCGGCAGATTGAGACCACGGGTGATGCTCGAGGGCAACCTCTCTCACTTCAGCATCCAGGAAGTTCTCGGATTCATCAATGCTCATCAGGCCACGGGCGAATTGAAGATCAAGTCCCGGACGGTGTCGGGTAGTTTCTATTTCGCAAACGGTGAGATCTACCACTGTGAATGCGGAAAAGAACAGGGGCAGAGCGCTCTCAAGACCTTGATGAAGAAAGCAGGCAACGGGCTCTTTGTCCTCAGAAGCACCGGTCGCGTCGCGAAGCAGACCATCAACACACCGGTGAGCCTGATCCTGTTGGACCTTCCGGAGCGAAGGCCAACTGACTTGGGTAAATCTTCCAAAAAGAAAACGCCATCCAGAATGAGCGCCCTGCTCAAGAGCGGATCCTAGGAGCCTGCTTCCAGCTCGAGCAATATGTCTTCTGAGTAGTCGTCGCCGGGAAGCAGCATATGATGGAGTTCGGCTCTCAGCCATTCGTCCGGTCCGGTGCTGATCGGACCCGAAAGAAACCGGAGGATGTGCTCGATCTCGTCGGTATTCCGGTCGAGAAGCCCGAGGTAGTAGCTCCCCGGCTCCCTTCCGCGAATGAGTACGTCCCCGTCCGCCATCGTGACAAGACAGCGCTGATAAAATTCCCGCGACCAGTCGAGCCAGTGCGGGGCATTCGGGTCGATGATCCGGCAGCCGAACAGGGCCGTAGTCTTGCCGGACAGACGGGACAGCTCGCGCAGGGCATTGAGGGGCGCCACAAGATCCCCGTAACGATGATACGGCGGCAATACAGGCAACGTAATCCGAACCGACTCCTGTGATCGGCCCTCGATGATTTCGATGGTGCCGCCGAGAACGTCGATCAGACGGCGACACGCGCGGAGTTCCAGATCGGACGGGGCACCTGGTTTGCGCTCGACGACGGTTCCGTCATCGCATCTGCCACTGAGATTTGTATTAGCAAACGTCATCACGATGTCGCCGCTTTGGCCCATTTGTTCCACATCGAGCTGCACATCATTACCCATGCGCCGAATATGCTGAATTATACCGCGCAATCGGTCGGGATCGGTAAAGAGCACCGCGGCGGTTTGATCGTGCTCCGCGGTGACGGATGCCGCTTCGTCCAACTCACGTGACGATGGTTCTTGAAGAACCTCGCGCAGCGTGGTCAGCCTGCGCGCGATAGAGACCTCACCCAGTGTTACCTGGAGAAGGGACAGTTGTCTTTCCACAACGCCGATGACGCGATCGAGGTTGCGGAAACTGATGTCGACGAGGGTCCGCTGATCACGTGTCAATGGTTGGGTCACTTCCGCGAGGAGCCCCTCGAGCGCGATCCGGATCGCGGTGAGCGGGGTGCGAATTTCGTGAGAGACTTCGCTGAGGAATCCCATTCGCAGACAATCCAGTCCGAGTCCGTCATCCGGAGTGGCTATACCAATGGCGCTTTTGACGAGTGCAACGAATGACGGAATGTCACGCATTGATTTTTCCCAGACACCGACCGCGTCGAGAGCTTCTGCACGGTCCCTCACTTCATCCGTCGGTCTTCCCGTTATGAAAAGGACGGGACACTGCACGTGATTCTGCCGCAAACGGGCCACGAGATCCAGGCCGGTCATGCCGGGCATCTGTACGTCGGTTATGACAAGGTCCGGCCGCGTGTCGGATATAGCTTCGAGGACATCGTCGGGTGTGGAGAACGAACGGACACGATACTGCTTCTGCTCGAGGTGCCGCCCGAGCATTTCCCGTATCAGCTCGTCGTCGTCGACGAGAAAGATCTGTGTCATGTCTCCCTCCACCCTGGTACGCGGCGCCTCGCCTACGCACCGGATGTCAATTCGATGAAGTCTCTGGCCGAGTGAGAGGAGCTAACCTTCCCACGCCTCAGCGCAAGGTCCATGCCACGAATGCCGCGTCGGTATACGGCATTCCGGCTATCGGGACCCGAAAGTGCAAGACCAGATCAACCGCGCTATGCCGCGTGAAGCAACCAGAGGGAATGGGGATAAAGTGCCTGCTTTGAGGGCCCGAAAACATCGGGTGCAAAAGTCCACGCGCAGGGCTGGAGTCTGCAATGTAAAGAAGATACGACAGTCGACTCACCGGATCAGTAGGAGGCGCGAACGCCGAATACGATGGCGTAGTCGTAGGCGCGGACGGCTTCGTTGCCGCCTTCGACCTGGAGGAGAACATTCGCGGCGAGGAACTGTGAGTATTTGAAATCCAGGTCACTGAAATAGATCAAACGCTCGCCACCTTCGCGAAAACCGTACGCCATCGCGCCGACCTGAAGGTCCAACCGGCGACGCAGAGAGAAAACCACTCCGCCACCGGTCAAGGCATAGTTCCCGTACAGACCGTTTTCCTTGAGGTCGGAATCAACCTGAGCGACCACGACGCCGCCCGCAGTCGCCCACCAGGTTACGCTCGAGAGAGTGTCGACGTAGGCGAGTCCGAGTTCGAAGTCGAAGCTGCTGCTCGCATAGGGAAAGACTTTCAAATCGCCGATGCCGAAGCGCAGGCCTGCCAGAAGGTAAAGACTCCGGTCGTTGCCGGCCCAAAGCTCGCCTTTGGAGCTCAGGCGAAGGTCGCCCGACCCGGTCGTGAGTGAGTCACCGAGCCGGTTCGTTGCGAACGAAACATGCGCCCCGATGAGGAATGCACTGTGTGCGGGATGCTGGATCCCGATGGCGAAAACGGCGGCTTCGCTTGTGGTGCCTTCCGTGAAAGCCGTCCGGCCATCGATGGTTCGATAACGCGCAGAACGTAGAAAAAAAGAAAACCGCCCGATATCCTCATATAATCCGACGCCGCCGCAAGGCACCGGCGCTATCACGAGGACGGCGACACCGGCCAACAGGACGCGGCCCCACAGAGTGGGGCCGCTGATTCGTTCGACAGGGCTCAGTCCAACCCTTCGAGCAATTGGATCTTTCCCTGTCGGAGAAACTGTACCCATATCGTCTTGCGATTACCAGGAAGCGCGTCTTTCGCAACAACTTTTCCAAAGTCGTTCCACGACCGGTGGTGAACGATTTCCCCTATTTCGTACGTCCCACTCTCGCTGTACTCCCTGGCATTCTCTACGTCGAGATCTTCAAGAGCAATCGCGGATTCTTTTTCCTGAGCACTCTTGTCTTTGATCTCATCGTTTTCATCCGGCATGTAAGGAAGGAAGCCCTGACAACCCGGACATTTCAGCCAGACGACGCTCTTGCTACTCCCCTGTTTGACCACTTCCATTTCGAAGTGCTCTTTGCATACTGAACAATACTGCTTGATTGTATTCGTTCTTGTTGTGGGCATCGTTCACTGCGATCAGGTAACCGGCACTTTGCAGCACCCGCTCGCCTCTTCTATGGAATGATACTTCATTCCACACAGGTTGCAAGTGAAGGTTCCATCAAGACGCCCTTCTCGCTCCGCCCGTCGAAGAAGTTGGGTGAACTTGACGTACTCCTTGTCCTTCCGGAGAAGGTGTTTCTTATCTTCTTCCTGCTTCAACATGAACGCTCTCCTCACGTGTTAGTGCTGAAATAATCAGCTCCAGTTCGATGGGGAGACACAGGATGCTGTGCTTGATCCTGGGTTTTACACAATATCTTGTGTAACACTAGGAGAAACGCAAAAGCGCGTCAAGCCCAAAATGAGAGTCAGTTCAAAAAAGCGGTGATAAAAGCGGCAACTAATAGAATATATACCACGTTGCGGAAAACTGCAAGTGTGTTGTTGAAAAGATTCGCGAAGATCACGTAAACATCGAAAGCAAATCAAAATGACAACGCACTCGCAAGGTCTGCTTCAAGGTCTTCGGCATCTTCAATACCCACGGACAAACGTATCAGCCCGTCAGTAACGCCGATGCGATCGCGATCTGCTTTCGGCACTGCAGCGTGCGTCATCGTTGCCGGATGGCTGATCAAACTCTCTACACCGCCGAGACTTTCGGCAAATGTAAAGAGTCGCGCGCGCTTCAACACTTCTTTCGCTCGGTCGAGCGAACCAACATCGATGGAAATGATACCCCCGAATCCGCGCTGCTGTTTTTTGGCGAGTTCGTACTGGGGATGTGTTTTCAAACCGGGGTAGTACACGTGTTTAATCTTTGGTTGATCGCTGAGAAAGCGAACGAGATGCGCTGCATTCGCCTCGTGCTGTCTCATACGGAGCGGAAGGGTTTTTACGCCTCTGAGCGCCAGCCAGCAGTCCATCGGGCCGGGAACCGCCCCGATCGCATTCTGGAGGAACCGTAGCGTCTCGGCCAAGCCATCGTCAGAAAGCACAACGATACCGCCGATCATGTCGCTGTGGCCGTTGAGGAACTTCGTCGTACTGTGCATGACCATGTCGGCCCCCAGCTCCAGGGGAGTTTGAAAACAGGGACTCAGAAACGTGTTGTCAACAGCGAGCAACGCATCGCTGGCATGCGCCAGTTCGGCTGCGGCGCGAATGTCAGTGACGTTCAAGACCGGGTTGGTGGGTGTTTCGATGAACACCATTCGCGTGCGGGGTCCCATGACCGCCTTCACATTTTCAAGGTCCGTGGTGTCAACGAAGTGAAAACGAAGACCGCGCTCGCGCAAAACCATCTCAGCGAGCCGGTACGTGCCGCCGTAGACATTGTCAGTCACAATGATCTCATCGCCCTCTTTGAAGAGATTCATCATCGCGTTGATTGTGGAAAGTCCGGACGCATAGGCCACTCCGTGCTTCGCCTTTTCCAGCACGGCGATATTCCGTTCCAGGGCCTCCCGGGTCGGATTCTGAGTGCGCCCGTACTCGTAACCGCTATGCTTTCCGAGCTCTTCCTGCTTGTATGTCGACGTCTGAAAGATCGGAGGCATCACCGCTCCGGTTACCTTTTCCGGGTGTTGTCCACCGTGAACCGCGTCTGTAGAAAAGCCCATCCTTATCCTCCGATCAGGTCAATCGAACTCGGATAACATGTGGTCGACGAGATCGGACTTCGTGATAATTCCAATCACCGACGTGTCGACTGTTACGGCGTCAACATACGGTTCTCCCGCATCCACTCGTCCGAATGAAACTTGCTCAGGTATCGTTCTCCGGTATCCGGGAGCAACACGACGACTACCTTGTCCCTATCGAGGTCCTTCGCAACGTTCAGCGCGACGTGGACCGCCGTTCCGCCCGATCCGCCCACCAACAACCCTTCCTCGCGCGACAGACGGCGAGCCATCTCGAAAGACTCTTGATCTGTGACGGTGTAAATATCGTCGATGTACTGATGCTCGAAGGAGCCGGGGATGATATCCTCCCCGATTCCCTCGACGAGATACGGCTTCGCCTCTCCCATCTTCTTCGTGTAAAAGAATTCCTTCAGCAGACTTCCCTTCGGGTCCGCGCCGACGATCTGCACGTTGGGATTCTTTTCTTTGAGATACCGGCCGGTCCCGCTGATCGTCCCGCCTGTTCCGACACCCGCCACGAAGGTGTCGATTTTCCCATCCGTGTCCTCCCAGAGCTCCGGACCTGTCGAGAGGTAGTGCGCCTCGGGATTGAGCGGATTGTAGTACTGGTTCGCAAGCACTGCATCCTCACGCGATTCTACGATGCGTCTGGCTACCGAATAATAACTTTCCGGTGATTCGGGCGGGACTTCCGTCGGGCACATGATGACTTCGGCCCCGTAGGATTTCAGCAACCGGATCTTTTCCCGACTCATTTTGTCCGGCATCGTAAAAATCGCCTTGTACCCTCGCACAGCGGCGACGAGTGCCAGGCCGGCCCCGGTATTTCCGGATGT
>JAPUJU010000041.1 GCA_027296025.1 bacterium | reverse complement strand
AGAGTAGACGGCGATCGTAATGAAACCCGACCCCGAAAAAATTCGACGTGTGGTCGAGGACGCACTTGCCGAAGATGGGGCGAGCGATGACGTCACGTCTTCCTACCTCGAGCTCGTAGACTATACTGCAGAAGCATCGATCGTTGCGGGCACGCCTGGCGTCGTTGCAGGAATTGACGTTGCCGCAACGGTCTTCCGTTGTGCAGACCCTGACATACGCTACGACACACGGGTGACGGACGGTGACTCGATCGCGCCGGGCGATGTTGCCGTACGTCTCGAGGGCCGGGCCGGCGCGATTCTGGCGGGAGAACGAGTCGCCCTGAATTTCCTGCAGCGGCTCTCCGGAATCGCCACACAGACGCGGCGATTTGTCGACGCAGCCGCCGGGAGCGAAGTCCGAATCCTCGACACACGAAAAACCACACCGTTGATCCGAGCGCTGGAGAAGTATGCGGTGACCGTCGGCGGCGGCTACAACCACCGCTTCAACCTGAGCGATTTGATTCTCGTAAAGGAAAATCACCTTCGGACCATTGGTGGCGTCGATGCGCTGAGAAAACGCTTGAGGCAACGGAAACCGCAGCAGCGAATCGAGGTGGAAGTGGATTCGATCGAGGCGCTCGGGATGCTTTTAGGCGCGCCCGTCGATCGCATCATGCTCGACAATTTTACTCCCGACGAGATTCGAACGGCGGTTTCCCGCATAGGGAAGGCGAGCAGGCGTGACGGGACATTTCGGCCCGTCATTGAAGTTTCGGGTGGCGTCACGTTGGAAAACGTCGAACAGTACTGTATCGAGGGTGTCGACGACATATCTGTTGGTGCCCTCACACACTCGGCGACTCCGCTCGATTTCAGTCTCGAGGTTCTGGAGCGATGAACGGCGACGGCGGAATCCTGCCCGCGCGCGTAAAGCGGGAACTCCGCACGTCTGTCTTTGGCCGCCGTATCTATTATTCGGTTGCGATCGATTCCACCAATCGAATGGCCGTGGATCTGGCGAGACGGAACGAGCCACACGGTACGATCGTCCTCACCGACTTCCAGAAGCAGGGGCGTGGGCGTCATACAAAGCGCTGGGCCAGCCCGCCCGGCGAAAACCTTCTTTTCTCCATAGTCCTGAGGCCAAACGCACCTGCGCGATCCCTTCTGCCCGTTACGCTCGCGTTCTCCGTGACGCTGGCGACCACGCTGACGCGGGTTCTGCAGAAAGAGATCGGCGTCAAGTGGCCCAACGATCTCGTGACGCCACAAGGCAAACTGGGGGGGATTCTCTCGGAAAGCGCGATCCGGGGTGATATTGCGCAGTTCGTCATCGTCGGCATCGGTTTGAACGTAAACACGCCGCCGGCAAACTTCCCTGCTGACCTCGGCTGCACTCCCGTATCGTGTCTTTCGATCGGCGGACGCCGGCTGGACCGCGCCGCACTGCTCGGCCGCCTGCTGTTCGATCTTGAAACCGCGTACGATGAATTCGTGCGTGACGGGTTCGCCGCCTTTGTAGAAGAATACGACAAGCGGTTGATCATCCTGAGTCGGCCGATCCGTTACATGGGAAGGAGTGGTGGGGAAGAGGGTCGAGTGGTTGGCATCGCCGAAGACGGCGGGCTGAAGGTTGTTCGAAGCGACGATACCGTCGATGTTCTGTACGATGTCGAAATTCAAGATGAAACGGATTGAAACGTCGGGGGACCATGATGCTCTTGACCGTTGATATCGGCAATACGCGTGTCAAACTCGCGCGCATGGCGGACGGGAAAGTCACCGCGCTGGAAAGCCTCGTGACAACGGAAGTGCTCGCAGGCTCGTTGGCGTCGTTCACGATCGGGGTACGTTCGAATGTTCTTTCGAAACTCGAGGGCGTGATCGTCGCCTCCGTTGTTCCGTCGGCCAATCCGATCCTGGCCCGGATTCTGACCGAGCAGACCGGCATCCCACCGCACTTCGTGGATCACTCCGTGAAACTGCCCTTCAGTCTGCGTGAACGCCGCCCCGAGCGTATCGGAATCGATCGTATCTGCGCCGCCGTGGGAGCGATCGGGCCCGCCGGGGCTGGAGCAATCGTAATCGATATTGGAACAGCCATCACAGTCGACCTCGTTGCGAACAAACATTTTGAGGCGGGGCCGATTCTACCTGGCCCGGGTCTGGGCCTCGCAGCGCTGGGCGCATCCGCCGAGCAGCTGCCGGATATCGATGTGGACGAGATCCAGGACCTCTTCCCGAGTCGGACACGCGATACGCGCGAAGCGATGATCCTGGGGGCCGGATTGGCCACCCTCGGGGGGATTCGCGAGGCGGTCCGGCGGATGGAAGCGCAGATCCCCCGACCGATTCGGAAAGTCGTCACCGGTGGGGGAGCCGGCGCCCTGGCTCCACACCTGCCTGGATCGTGGAAACTGGACCCACACATTGTCCACCGAGGCCTGTACCGGATCTGGTGCCAGGACGGTGCCGCCGGCCGGCCCGAGCCGGCTGACAAAACCCGCCCGGGAAAAGGCTAACAATAAGCTCCATAATTGGTTAGGCGTCGGAATGACCCGCCGAGGTGTGTTCGCTCCCCCGGGTTTGCTCGGGACAGCCGATATTTTCGGCTTGCAATTGACTTCACATGGCGTATATTAACGGCCAGTTGGCAGTCAAGCACCGAGAGTGCTAATTCTCGTAATTAAGCCTACGAAAGGAGGCTATCCCGATGAAAATCAGTCCGTTGGCTGATCGTGTCCTCGTGAAGCCACTCGATGAGACCGAGACCAAGAAGGGTGGAATCATCATTCCGGACACCGCGAAAGAAAAGCCCCAGGAAGGCGAAGTCGTTGCCGTTGGCAAGGGCCGTCTTAGCAGCAAGGGCGAGCGTATCTCTCCGGAGGTCAAGAAGGGTGACAAGGTCCTGTTTCGCAAATATGCAGGGACCGAAGTCAATGTGGGTGACGAAAAATATCTAATCCTGCAAGAAACTGAAATTCTCGCCACCATCTAGTTATTGAGGAGGTTCTGAAGGACATGGCGAAACAAATCGCTTACGAAGCACAAGCTAGAGAAAAGCTCAGGGCGGGTGTCGACAAGCTGGCCAACGCGGTCAAGATCACGCTTGGCCCGAAAGGTCGCAACGTCATCATCGACAAGAAATTCGGCAGCCCGACCATCACCAACGACGGTGTGACCATCGCAAAGGAAATCGATCTCGAAGATCCATACGAGAATCTCGGTGCCCAGATGGTAAAGGAAGTTGCCACGAAGACTCAGGATGTCGCCGGTGACGGTACGACGACCGCGACGATTCTTGCACAGAGAATCATTCACCTCGGCATCAAGCACGTAACGGCCGGCGCGAATCCGATGGCCCTCAAGCGAGGAATTCAGAAAGCCGTCGACGTTACTGTTGAAGAGGTGCGCAAGCGCAGCAAGGCGATAAAGACGCGCGATGAAATTGCGAACGTTGCTACGATCAGTGCAAACAACGATCCGGAAATCGGAGCGTTGATCGCCGATTCCATGGAAAAGGTAGGCAAGGACGGCGTCATTACGGTAGAGGAAGCGCGCAGCATGGAGACGACGCTCCAGGTCGTTGAGGGTATGCAGTTCGACCGCGGCTATCTTTCCCCATACTTCGTCACTGATGCCGAGCGTATGGAAGCTCAGTGTGAAGACGCCTACATCCTGATCCACGACAAGAAGATCAGCTCGATGAAGGATCTTCTGCCGATTCTCGAGAAGGTTGCCCAGCTCTCGAAGCCGTTCCTCATTATTGCGGAGGACGTTGAGGGTGAAGCGCTGGCGACGCTCGTCGTGAATAAGCTGCGTGGCACGCTTCAGGTGTCGGCCGTCAAAGCTCCCGGTTTTGGCGATCGCCGCAAGTCCATGCTTGAGGACATCGCCGTGCTGACCGGTGGTCGCGTGATCAGCGAAGACGCCGGTTTCAAGCTCGAGAATGTCACCGTTGCGGACCTCGGTCGTGCGAAACGTGTCAGCATCACCAAGGATGAGACCACGATCGTGGAAGGCGGCGGTAAGGCCGCGGACATCAAGGCACGCATCGGTCAGATTCGGCATCAGATCGAAGACACCACCTCGGAGTACGACAAGGAGAAACTCCAGGAACGCCTCGCCAAGATGGCGGGCGGTGTTGCCGTGATCGACGTCGGTGCGGCCACCGAAGTCGAGATGAAGGAGAAAAAGGCCCGTGTCGAGGATGCGCTTGCGGCGACACGCGCGGCGGTCGAGGAAGGCGTGGTTCCCGGCGGTGGTATCACTCTCCTTCGTGCCGCGAAGGCTGTAGCGGCTATCGAACTCGAGGGTGACGAATCCGTGGGCCGGGACATGGTCCTGCGCGCGCTCGAGGAGCCGGTTCGCCAGATCGCGGAAAACGCCGGTCACGAAGGATCGATCGTCGTTGAGCATATCCGCAGGGGCGCCATTGACCGCGGCTTCAACGCTGCGACGGGCGAGTACGAGGAAATGGTGAAGGCGGGTATCGTCGATCCCACGAAAGTGACGCGCTCGGCGATCCAGAATGCGGCAAGCGTAGCCGCTCTTCTCCTCACCACGGAGGCCATCATAACCGACGAGCCGGATGACGACAAGGTGGCAGCGATGCCGCCGGCGGGTCCTGGAATGGGTGGCATGTACTAGACGAGAGTCGTCTGCAAGGAGCCATCGGTTAAGGTCGTATCGCGCCGCGTGTGGGGTTCCCACCGCGGCGCGACTGGTTTTAACCTAAAATAGGGCTTGAAATTACTGGCCTGTGCGTCTATTTTTCTGTGGACCCCACCGGCAGCACTTTTTGAACTAATACTTAACAGCTACCGTTTGTCAGTTTCCCGTGGATGAGAAGCGGAGATCTCGTCCAGGGGCCATGGAGGTTCGCATTTTGAGATTTCCGGAAATCAATCATTGCAAGAGTGTTTTCGTGTTTGTCATGGCGCTGGCGTTGTTCGGGGTGGGCTGCAGCAGCGACGAAGACGACGTGGATGGACCGTTTGTCTCTGGACCGATCAAGGTCGACGCGATCATTTTCAATCCAAAATCCATTGCGCCGGGTGACACGGTGCGGCTGACTGGTGTTGTGAGCGGCAGTTCCGCGCCCGGAGATTTCGTGACGTTCCGGTGGAGTGCGTTCGATGGAACATCCACGGTTCACGACTCGTTCTTCCTCGAATCGGACCGGACCACGGTGCGATGGATAGCGCCCCCGAGTTCACAGATATACGAATTACGGGTCGATGCGTCGAACAGTGTATCCACTTCTGCGGCGACGAGCCGTTTCTTCGTCGGTGGACTGACACCGTTTATCGACAACGATGCCGGCGAGATTCATCTGACCCCGTCCGGAGACGCCTACTATTTGAGCACACCCGTTGACCCGGAACTTTTTAGTTTCGCCGGCCTGCATGTTCGACGTCAGGTGGCGGGCGGAGGCAACATCGCGGTGACCAGTGATGCAAGCGGTGTCGGGAGTTTTGTCAGCTTCACGTCGGATCTCAGTTACTACACACTCACGAGCTTTCCGCCGACGATGCCGCCGAACCCCTTCCTGGCAAACCAGGAGCTCGGTAAGCTCGACTCCGATAGCATCGGAACGGTGGCCCAGGATAACGGGTTTCTAATAAGCCCGGACCTTTTCTTCGTCGGATCGTTCGGGCCGGACAACAGCGTCATGACGTACAGTTCTCAGCTGCCCGATGACTTTAACTTTCCTCCCGTTAATAGCGATTCGTTTGTGGTCTTCACATACGACATCAACACATCGACGACCTACAAAGCGACATTTCCGCAGCACGGTAATTGTTTCTTCCCGACGTTTTCCCCGGCCGGAGATCGGCTCGTTTTCCTTTCCGATCTCGGTGGTACCCTCGAATGGGAGTACTACGCGATACCGGTCTCGGGTGCCGTGCCCGATACGTCCTCCGGCGCAATCGTCAAACTGACGAACAGCGGTGGGCTGATGGGTGCTGGGAGTCCCTTTCCCGACGTTGGCTTCAGAGAATGGAACAGAAGCGCGACGACTCCGGTAATGGCGGCGCTCGATGTGAACGGAGCCCTGTGGATGATCCCGGCATCCGGTGGCGCTTCGATAAGCAACGTCACCGGC
>JAPUJU010000409.1 GCA_027296025.1 bacterium | reverse complement strand
TGCCGCCGTCGGTGCTCTTGTGGATCCCCGTTTCGGGACCGCCATCGATCAACGCGGCGACATTACGAAGACGCTGGTGGGTCGTGGCGTAGAGCGTGTCCGGCCGCGTCGGATCCTGGATCACCTCGTTGACGCCGGTGGCTTCGTCGTCGCCGAGCAGTTTCTCCCAGGTGGCGCCACCGTCTGTGGTCTTGAACAAGCCGCGGTCACCGCCGACGGACCACAGCGGTCCCTGGGCAGCCACGTATACAACGTCGGAGTCGCGCGGGTCGATCACGATCGATCCGATGTGCTCCGACGCCTCGAGACCCATCTGCTCCCATTTCTTTCCGCCGTCGGTGCTCTTGTAAACGCCGTCGCCGTAACCGACATGGCGCCCGCCGACGTTCTCGCCCGTCCCGACCCAGATCGTTTCCGGATGCGCCGGGTCGATCGCCAGACAACCGATCGAGTAGGAGGCTTGCTTCTCGAAGATCGACGACCAACACGTCCCGGCGTTCGTCGTTTTCCACACGCCGCCGCTTCCGACGGCGACGTACCAGACACTCTGATCTTCGGGATGGATCGCGATGTCGGCGATCCGTCCCGACATCAACGCCGGACCGATGCCCCGAAGCTTGAGCCCGGAGAACGTTTTCGACGAGAGCCTCGGCGTCTCCTCCTCTTTTTCGGCGGAGTCTTTGTCCTTTTTCTTCTTGGCCGGCGCCGGCGTGAACGCCAGGGCGAGACACAACATTACCAACAGGGCCGTGCGAGTCCTCATACGATCCTCCGAACTTAGCAAATGGAGTGCCAAGCCTAACAGAGAAACGGGCACCGGCCGTGGGTCGGCGGGCGGGGTAGAATCTCTGCCCGATCTGGGAGCCCGTCGATTCGGATGAGGACCCGCACCGCTTGTGATCGGTTGAAAAGAAAAGAAAGGAAGCCTGTGAAGCTGCGTCGCTCCCCCCCACGATGGTTGCGGAAGAAGCGATGGCTCACCGTCCTGGCCCTAGCCGTCTTGGTGCTGCTTTGGTTCGTTCCGCAACCATCCAATACCCGCACGTGGATTCCCAGTCAGGCGGTCCTTGCGTTCGCCGACCTCGACGGAACCCTGGTTCACATCTCTAATATTCGAAACACCTCCTACACCTCTGCTACTGATTACGAAACCTCCTACTACGACAAGACCTTCGACCTTGATCGACTGATCTCGCTCTGGTACGTGGTAGAACCCTTCTCGGACTGGCAGGGTGCTGCTCACACGTTCTTGAGCTTCGGTTTCGAGGGAGAAGAATACGTCTCAATCTCTGTCGAGATCCGGAAGGAAGAAGGAGAGACCTTTTCGGCATTCAAGGGCCTGTTCAAGCGGTACGAACTGATCTACGTCGTTGCTGACGAGCGCGACGTGATCAAGCTCCGCACGAACCATCGCCGCGACGATGTCTACCTTTATCCGGTCAGAACATCGCGAGAGAAGATGAGGGAGCTGTTCGTAAGGATGCTTGAGCGAGCGAATCGACTGATCGAGGAACCCGAGTTCTACAACACGCTCTTCAACACGTGCACGACCAATATCGTGAGGCACGTGAACGAGCTTTCACCGAACCGCGTTCCGTTCAGTTTCAAGGTGCTTTTCCCGGGCTACTCCGACCAGTTGGCGTTTGACCTCGGGCTGATCGATACGGACTTGTCTTTCGAGGAAGCCCGGGCCCGGTACCTCATCAATGAGCGGGCTGAACGTAGCGCCGACAGTCCTGACTTCTCAACATTAATCCGTGAAGTCCTAGACTAGCGATTCATGACGCCTCTACTGGTCCGACTCCACGATCCCGGCCTTCGCCGGATCGCCCGGTTCGACCTCGCCCGCGGGCCGGCCCACCAGGTATCGGATGTGCCAACGACCGTAGTCGTCGCGAATCCACATCGCCATGAAGTGGTAAACCACGTCCACCGGCTCGGCGCCGCCCATGCGGATCGATCCCTCGACCGTACCGAGTTCGTAGGCCACCGCGCCCTGCACTTGCAGGCCATGAATCGAGTGCACTGCTTCCACCACGGTGGCCGATGCCAGCGTTGCGGCCTCCATCTCCCGCACCGCCGGTTTGCCGCGAATCGAGCGCATGTCGGGCGTGACGTAGACCACGTCGTCGGCATAGATCGCCAGCACTGCATCGAGGTCCTTCCGCTGGGCCGCGGCGATGTGGTCGACCCAGGCCCGATCGATCACGCCCCGCACCGCCGCGTCGTCTGCGCCGGCGGCGGGCACGAGCAGCCACAGTGCGGCGATCAGCGCGCAGAGCACAGGCCGTCTCATCCGACTTTCGAATCGGAGCGCTTGCGGTAACGCGGCTGATAGAGCTGCACTTCGACGTTTCCCGGCATCTTGAAGTGCGTCACCAGGCCGTAGCCATGGTCCTCGACGTCGTGCACGAACTCCACACCGCGGGCCTTCATTGCGGCAACGCTCTGTTCGATGTCGTCGCAGTAGAACGAGATCGCCTGTGTGCCGCTGGGCATACCGTCTGCACCGCCCTCTCCCGCCGGATGACAACCCATATCGGCCTCGGGCATATCGAAGATCAGCCAGCCGTCTCCCACGTCGGTGAACGGGAAATCGAGCTTGTCCCGCAGAAAGGCGCGAAACGCCTCCGGCTCGGACGAGTAGAACATCGTGTGAACACCCTTGATCATTGCCACCCTCTTGCCCCCCTGGAGGCCGTCCTTCATTGTAACGAATCGCACCGCCCTACCGCGCCGGATATTTAGCGAAGATCAGTGCCGGAATGCCGGTTCCCATGTTTCCGGCGGGTGCCATCTTGTAGATTCTTGACGGTTGACACGCCCCCTTAGGAACTTCGGTTCCACCGTGTCGACACGTTGGATGTGGCACGATTCGCCCACCCCCGGGCGGATCGTTGTCGCTCCTTCGCGTAGCCTCCGTGTGTGATGCTCTTTG
>JAPUJU010000408.1 GCA_027296025.1 bacterium | reverse complement strand
TCGGGCGCTGTGCGGATGTCGCGTTCCATATCGTACACGTCGAACCCTCGGTCCAGCCGTCGTTCCGGCTTGAGCACATTGTTGGTAACGACGGCGACGGTCTGGTAGCCGGCCTCGCGAAAGACCTCGGCGATGCTCGTGACTTCGTCCGACAGGGAATCGGTGAGGGTGCGCACGCCCGTCGTGTGCGGATACGCACCGGTCAGGAGCGAAGCCAGAGCAGGGGTGGTGCGGGCGATCGGCGTTATGGCGCGACTGAACTGAAAGGCGTCGGCGAGGAAATCATCGAGAAACGGGGAAGTGGCTCGGTCGTACCCGTTGAGGCTGAGATAATCGGGACGGAGAGTATCGATGGTCAGAAGCAGGACACTCATCGGGGGACCGGTCCACAAGGGGCCTGCGTTCTCGGGCCGCGATCCGGTAACGGGCTGTGACGGGGGTTGGGAAGTCGGCGGCGCCTGCCTGCACGACAAGCCGGCAGCAACGATGCCGACGAAAATCCCCAGCGAGAGTTCCACCTTTGAGGGCATGTTAGACCGAGGATACCGCGAGCGGCCCAGCACTCCAACACGCGGCAGTTCATTGTTATCGGCGAACCGGTTCGTGCTCGGGCGCGTGCGGAAACGAACTGAGAATCACATAGCGTCGTATCGGATACGGTGAGTGGCGTCGCAGGGACCGCTGCCGGTAGAATAGACGTCGAGGACTTCTGACGCGTGCGAGAAGGCGGCACTGACCCACCGAGGCCCTGTATGATTCGCCGAATCGTGATTCTCGATGTTGCACTCGCGGCACTTCTTGTGGCCGGGACGATGGGGTGCAGCCGCACGAGGGGTACGGAATCTCCGGCCCCACTCGCCGGTCCGCCGATTCTGCTGTTCGGCGTGGACGGCCTGGAGTGGGACGTGGTGTTGCCCCTGATCCACGAAGGGCGAATGCCCACGATCGCGCGTCTAATGGAGCGGGGCTCCAGCGGACGGATCTCGACCATGTCTCCGACATCCTCGCCGATCATCTGGACGAGCATTGCGACGGGAAAAATCGCCCAAAAGCACGGAATCCTCGGGTTCGCGTACGGATTGAACGGAATCGACGGCGATCTTCAACTCTACACCAGCACCGATCGGCGCACGAAGGCGTTCTGGGATATTCTGTCGGACTACAAACGGACCGTGGGAACAATCGGCTGGTGGATGACGTTTCCGGTCGAACCCATCAATGGAATCATGGTTGCGCAGACCAACACCCTGCCCGAATCGGGAATAAACCGGACGGTCACGATCATGAAGGGTATGCTGATGCGCGGCGTGGATGGGCAGGTCTATCCGGCCGAACGGCAGGATGAGATGATCGAACTGCTCGAGCAGAGCGATGCGGCGTTGCCGGAACTGACCCGCCGGATCTTCGGAGAATTCAAGCACCCGCACACCGAATTGACGAGCCGACTCTGGCAAAACAGTCAGTGGGCGTTTCGCGCCGACGCGACGTACTTGAGCATCGCGGAGCGGATCATTGAAACGGCGGACCGACCGGAACTGATGGCGGTGTACATGGGCGGGCCCGACGTAGTCGGGCACCGCTACTGGCGCTACAGACAACCCCAAAAATATCAGCATCCACCAACGCGGGAGGAGATCGAGGACTACGGCCGAATCATTGACGACTACTACGTATACGTCGATCAGTCGCTGGATCGCCTGCTGAGGGCGTATGGGACGGAGGTCACGGTGATTGTCGTATCGGATCACGGGATGGGGCCGATCAATCTGGACAAGACCTACGATTCGGATGGACCGTCCAAGGAAGTGCTGTCCGGCGGGCACCCCAAAGAGGTCGAACCGCCCGGCGTGATCATCGCGTGCGGCCCGCGCATCCGAAAGACCCCGTTGCGAAAACCGCTGAGCGATTTGCAGATAGAGGATCTGCCGTTCTTGTGTTCGGTACTGGACGTCACGCCGACCCTGTTGACGCTGATGGGGATTCCCGTCGGCCGGGACATGGACGGGCTGGCGAGCACGCACATCGTCGAGTCCGACTGGCTGGACGAACACAAGGTCGAGGCCGTCGCCACGCACGACACGAAGGAGTGGCGCGCGTCGCGAAGGGCGGCGGCGCTGCGCAGTCCGCATGAGGCGGAACGCCTGGAACAACTGCGGGCACTGGGCTATATCGCGGACGATGAGGAAGCAAGCGAGGAGCAAGAGAAAAAGTAAGGACTGCGAACAGGGCACCACCGACGGAAACGCCCCCTCTTGAAACCAGACGCGCCGGATCAAAGTGAACCAAGTCGCCCGGAAGCGGACGCGCCTGGCGTGCGGCCGGAAGGGCGACCTCGTCTCGAGTGGATTTCGTGGCTGGTCTGTTGGATTCCTTATGCGTTGCTGACGTGGAAGTTTCGCTTCGTCTGTGACGACGCGTTCATTTCGTTTCGGTTTGCCCGCAATTGGGTCCACGGGCACGGACTTCGCTACAACCTCGGCGATCACCTTCCCGTGGAGGGCTACAGCAATTTCCTGTGGGTCTGTGTGGCTGCCGTGTTTGAATGGGCGGGAGTGGACCCGCGAATCTGGGTGTCCATCGTGTCCTTTGCCGCCGGCTCGCTGCTGCTGCTCCTGGTGTTTCGCACGCTGCATCGTTGCTTGGGGATGTCGCTCTGGGTCGTTGTTCCGGCGTGTCTTTTTCTGGGCTGCTCGCCTGCGTTGGCAGTGTGGTCCACCAGCGGCCTGGAGACCGCCGCGTTCGCGCTGCTCATGTTTCTTGTCGCCGAGC
>JAPUJU010000407.1 GCA_027296025.1 bacterium | reverse complement strand
TTCTATTCCCGGCGTAGCACCTGCTCCAGATACGCATAGATCAACGCAGAACCGCCAGAACGCGCCTCGCTCGCCCCGGCGATTTCCATCACTTTCTTTGCAGCGAGCTCGGCGGCATCGATACGCGCCCAGCCGCGAACGGTCGCCGCCATTTCCTTTCTCCGTTCGTCATCGTCCAGCAGGGAGAGAATTATCGCTTCCAACGCTTCCCCGCTGAGCCCCTGGTGGTCGATCACGATCGCGCCGCCCGTCTTTTCGAGGTGCTCGACGTTCTTCTTCTGGTGATCGTCTGCGGCGTACGGGTAGGGAACGTAGATCGTCGGCACGCCAAACGCGGCGAGCTCGAACACCGACGATGCGCCTGCTCGCGCCACCGCAACATCCGCAACGCTGTACGCGTGCCCGATGTCCTCCAGGAACGGCAGTACACGGACGCGGCTCGCGTGATTTTTCATAAGTGTCTCGACGCGCTCAAAATCGTTGGTACCCGTCAGCATGACGAACTGAACGTCCCGCTTCGTGAGAATCCCGGAAATGGCTGATACGGCAGCATCATTGATCGCCCGCGCGCCGCGGCTCCCGCCGTAAATGAGAACGGTCTGCAGATCCGGGCTTAGATCAAAAAATCTTAACCCGGCATCGCGGTCGGGCGTCGTCTTTATCCGAAGCGGATTGCCAACCACTTCGCACTTCACGCCGGCCCCGAACCAGGCACGCGACTCTTCGTATGACAGTAAAACGAGGTCCGCGAACCGCGACAACACACGATTGGCAAGACCGGGAACGCTGTTCTGTTCCTGGAGGACGCGACGGCGTCGGGCGACTACGGCACCCGCAACGATCGCAACGCTCGCATAGCCCCCGGTGCCGATAACGACATCGGGCTTGAACGCCGAGATTACTTTCATACCGCTGACGATGGCAGCCATCAGCACGAAGGGATTCGTCAATTTGGAGAGCAGCGATGAACCCCGGACTCCGCGTCCGGCCAGCAGGACGTTCGGCAATGCCAGGTCCTTAAGAATCGTTCCTTCAACTCCATTCTTCGCACCAACGAATAGAACCTCAAGCCCATCGACCAGGCCGTCAAGCGCCCGATAGATCGCGATTCCCGGGTAGACGTGCCCCCCCGTGCCTCCGCCTGCGATCAGGACACGCATAGCCTCTCCTTCGGCTGGCGAACACGGCGGCGCCGCGACGGCGGGCGGTTCGTACTTTTTCGAGTTACGTTCAGCAGGATCCCGATCGAGAACGCGTTCACGAGAAGTGCCGATCCACCATAGCTGAGAAACGGCAACGGCAGCCCCGTCACGGGGAAGAGACCCGTCGCGACAAGAATGTTGAGCATGGCATAGACAAAGATCGAGCATCCGATTCCGATCACCGTCATCTCGCCAAAGGTATCGGTGCTTTTCTGCGAAGCTTTCAGCGCGCGAAGCACAATCAGGAGAAATAGAAAACTCACGACAACGGTCCCGATAAGGCCCATCTCCTCACCAAGGATCGAGAAAATAAAGTCCGTATGGGAGTCCGGCAACCACTTAAGTTTCTGCCTGCTCTGACCAAGCCCGGTTCCAAAAAGACCGCCCGCACCGAGACCAATCAATGATTGAAAGGGCTGCCAGTTTATCGCCTGGAGATCCTCGCCTCGAGAGAAGTACGCTACGAACCGTTCTCGCAGGTACGGGACGCTCATCACTCGGAGCGCGGCCACAATCGCGAGCACTGTGCCGAACCCAAGAATGTGATGGAGGCGCGCACCACCCAGAAAGAGCATCAGGAAAGCGATAATGGCCGTCGCCGTCGCGGTTCCGTAGTTGGGCTGTGCCGCAATCAACCCGACGACTAGAACGATCGCGACCGCCGCCGGCAAAAACCCGCGCTTGAGGTTGGTAATCTCATGACCCATGCGGCCGAACCAGTACGCGAGAAACAGGACGAGCGACAGCCGCGCGACCTCTGAGGGTTGAAACGTTACCTTCAGGACGTCGATGTAGTACCAGCGCGTAGTATCACGAATCACATGTCCAACGACGAACAGGCCGCCCAGCATGGCCAGCCCGCCGAGAAACATGAGCGGAGAGAGGCGCTTGAAAAAACGGTAATCGAGGTGCATAGCGACCACGAGAAAGAGCCCGGCAATCACGATGCGCACAAGGTGGCGCTTCAGGAGGAAGTACGGATCGGAGAACTTCTCCGTTGAAAAGTGCGAACTCGATGACGCGATGAGACTGGCCCCGATTGCCATCAGAAAGACGACGATGAGGAGAATCCGCTTGTCAAATTCCAACCGGGGTGCGATACGTGGGTTCGCCATTCTATTTCTCCAATGACGCTACTTCGTCGCGAAAACACTCGCCGCGTTCCGTATAATTCTTGAACATGTCGAAGCTCGCGCACGCCGGCGCCAGCAACACAGTGTCTCCGGCGACCGTCGTGCGTCCGGCACGCTCGACCGCCTCCCTCATTGTTCGCGCATCGACAAGCTCGCAGCTTCCTTTGAGCGCAGCACGAATTTTCTCCCGCGCTTCACCGATCAGAATAACCTGCTTGACGTGAGTCAGGTGATTTCGCAGCACCATGAAGTCTCCGCTCTTGTCCTGTCCGCCCATGATAAGGACAAGATCGCCATCGATGCTCCGAACACTCTTGATCGTTGCATCGACATTTGTCGCTTTTGAGTCGTTGATGTACGCCACTCCGTTGATCACGCGCGTCAGCTCCATGCGGTGAGGAAGCGGCCGGTACTCCAGAAGCCCCTTGCGGATCGATGGAACGTCAAGTCCGAACGCGGTCGCCGTCGCAACTGCTGCAAGCGCATTCTCGAGATTGTGGACACCGACCGGCTTGAAATCGGCAACAGGCATGACCGACTCATCGATACCGTCGTGGCTCCGATAGATCGTGTCGCCTTTGCGGAACGCGCCCTCATCCAGATCTTTTGCCGAACTGAAGGGGATCTTTCTGCCTGGAAACGACTCCGCAATTCTCCGGCAGGTTTCGTCTTCTGCGTTGTAGACAAACGTCCCATCCTTACCCATCCCGCTCAGGATCCTCGCTTTCGAGGCCGCATAGTTGTCAATTGATTCCTGGTAGCGATCGAGGTGGTCCGCTGTCACGTTCAGGAGAACCGCGACGTCGGATTTGAACTCCGATATTGTGTCCAATTGAAAGCTGCTGATTTCGAGAACGACAACGTCGAAAGATTCTTCTTCGGCGACGACTTCCGAGAATGGTGTGCCAATATTGCCGGCAACGACGTTCCGCCGCCCCCCAGCCGTTAAGATATCACCGAGGAGGTTCACGACCGTGGACTTGCCGTTGGTACCGGTCACGCCTACGATTGAGGCGTCGAACGTTGCGGAGAAAATCTGGTATGCGACTTCGAGCTCACCCGTTACCTCGAGGTTGTTCTCCCGTGCTTTCGCAACGAGAGGATGATCGAGCGGCACACCCGGACTGACAACCAGACAGTCACACTCCAGAAGAGACTGCTCCACCGTGGCGGCTTCAGCATGACTGATGAAATCCTCGGCCCCGTCGAGCGCCGTGTTGTCCAGCGACCATTCGAGCGCGGCGATTTCGTCGTCGTAGACATGCACGCTCCGCCCCTGTTGGGCGAGAAGTTGTGCAACAGCGCGACCGCTTCTCCCGAAACCGAGCACGAAGAACTTTTTCATTTCGAGAACACCCATGTCTCACCTATTGCAGCTTCAGAGTGCTGAGACTCAAGAGAATCAACAAGGCTGCGATGATCCAAAAGCGAACAACGATTTTCGTTTCCGATAACCCGCCTAGTTCGAAATGATGGTGCAGGGGCGACATACGAAATATGCGCTTTCTGCGCAGCTTGAACGATCCCACCTGAAGAATCACACTGAGTGCCTCGGCTACGAACAGTCCGCCGATGATAACGAGGAGCAGTTCGCGCTTGAGGAGAATAGCCACAACGCCCAACGCACCGCCCAGGGCCAGCGATCCCGTATCGCCCATGAAGATTTGAGCGGGATGACTGTTGTACCAGAGAAAGCCCAGCGACGCACCGACGACCGCCATACAAAAAATGGTGAGCTCCCCGCTCCCCTGCATGTAAAGGATGTTCAGGTAGTCCGAGAAGCCGCGATGACCACTAAGGTAGGCAAGCACCGCAAAAGCGACGAAACTGAACGCACACAGGCCAATCGCCAGCCCGTCAATGCCGTCTGTCAGGTTTACCGCGTTACTCGTACCGGCAAGAACCAGCATAACGAGGACGATGTACAACGGACCGAAGTTGATAAAAAGACCTTTGAAGAACGGGATCGATGTAAGCGTCGCCGCATCTTCGATCACCGGGTTCAGATAGAGGAAAAGGCCCACGCCAAGGCCAAACACGATCTGCATCGCCAGCTTGTAACGACCGACGAGCCCTTTGGGGCTGCCCCGCACTACACCGAGGTAGTCGTCGATGAAACCGATGAGTCCCATCCACATCGTGGTTATCAGCGTAATCTGAATGTAGCGGTTCGTAAGGTCACACCAGAGCAGCGTCGGCACGACGATCGCCGCAAGAATCAGGAGGCCGCCCATCGTAGGGGTGCCCTGCTTATGCAGGTGCGAGTCGGGGCTGTTTTCCCGAACGCGGTCGCAAACGTTCCTGCGTCGGAGAAAACTGATGAACAACGGGCCGAGAACAAAACTGATCATCAGAGCGGTGACCATCGCGTACGCCGCCCGAAACGTAATGTACCGGAATACGTTGAACGCCGAGAAATGATCGTGCAGCGGATACAAGAGATGGTACAGCATCAGCGGCCGCCCTCCATGAACATTGCCCGGAGGGCAATTACCACTTCATCGAGTCGGCATGCACGCGAAGCTTTCACCAACACGGCGTCACCAGCAGAGAGCTGGACCTCGGCTTCCTCGAGCAGGTCTTTTATATTTTCGAAGAATCGAAATTCGGTCGTGGTCGGCGATCCTTCAGCCCCTTTGCGCACATCGCTGCCGTGACTTCCCAGCCAGAAGACGAGATCCACGCCGACACGCGCCAGGTGCGTCCCCATATCACGATGGGCATCGGCTGCGTAGATGCCCAATTCTCCCATATCACCGAGAATTGCGACGCGCCTGCGGGCAGGAAAACGAAGTAGCGTTTCTATGGACATTTTCATGCTCGTCGGGTTTGCGTTGTAGGAGTCGTCGATCACGACAATATCGCTACCCCGGTAGACCTGGGCCCGTCCCGCAATCGGTTCGACCGCGAGCAACGCCTCGCGAGTTCGATCGATTTCGACGCCGCACGCGTCCCCGACGGCAATCGCCGCAACCGCGTTCACGACGTTGTAGCGCGCAAAACTTTCAATCGTGAATTTCTCGCGATTTACTTCAAACGCGAAGCGGCCATCTTTCTCGGTAATCCCGGAGACACGAAACGTGCAGTCGGCACCTTCGCCGAAACTCATTACACGCGCCACGGAGCGCCCGGAAAGTAATTCGAAGTACTCGTCATCGCCGGGCAGAACGGCGATTCCTCCGGACTCGAGACTCGTAACGAGCTCCGCCTTGGCTTCGGCGATCCTGTCGCGGCTTCCGAAAAGACCGATGTGAGCGTCGAACACGTTCGTGATCACGCCGATATCCGGGCGCAAAATTGCGGACAAATGTTCGATCTCGCCGACGTGGTTTGCGCCGACCTCCGACACGAGGTACTCACTCCCAAGGTCGGTGTCGAGAATGGTCAGCGGCACACCGATATGATTGTTCAGGTTCCCCGGATTCGCGTGGACGCGATACTTTGATTTCAGCACCGCCCGGACGTATTCCTTTGTACTCGTCTTACCGACGCTCCCGGTGATTGCAACAACTGTAGCGTCCAGCAAGTTCCGATACGCGCGTGCAAGTTCCTGCAGTGCGATTAGTACATCGCCGACGAGAAAGTGCGCGGCCCGTGTCTTCGTGAGCTTCTTTGCCGTTTTCGGATCGTCGACGATGACGGCGCAGCTTCCTGCCGAGAGCGCCGCATCGACGAACTTGTGCCCGTCCGTATTCTCGCCTTTCAGTGCAAAAAACAAACGCCCTTTGCACTCCCCGCGCGAATCGATCGTGGCGCCAAACCACTGATCGGTTCCGCGATCGAACAACGCCGCTTCCTTCAGCTGGCTACAGTTGTGCAGTTCGTACTCGACCCAGGACAGGGCTCTCATATCCACCTTCTGGATTAGCTCTTGCGCCACTCTACCAACGCCTCGTTTGCTTCCTCGCGATCGTCGAAATGATGCCTTTCCTCCCCGATAATCTGGTAGTCCTCGTGTCCTTTTCCGCACACAGCCACGAGATCGTCTTCGCCGGCGGTTCCAATCGAGAGGCGGATGGCTGCTCTCCTGTCCGGTTCGACGTGTGTCTCGCTTGAATCGCGGTCCATGCCGCCAAGAATGTCTTCGATAATCTGTTCGGGGTCTTCTGTGCGCGGATTGTCGCTGGTCACAATGCGAATGTCGGAGTTCGCCTCGGCGATGCGACCCATCATGGGCCGCTTGCCTTTGTCCCGGTCACCGCCGCATCCGAACACAGAGATCAGGCGATTCGGGCTTAGGCCCCGACAGAATCGCAACGTCCGTTCGAGGCTGTCCGGCGTATGTGAGTAGTCGACGATTACAACGGGCTTACCGTCGCCGCCGAGCGCCTCGAAGCGGCCTGGCACGCCGGCCACCGACTCCAGGCCGGCCTTGATCTCGGCAGGTGATATTCCCATATGGTTCGCCGCGGCAGCTGCCACGACCGCGTTCGCCGCACTGAACGATCCGAGCAGTTTCAGGTGAACGTCGACACCTGCAGCATCACCCAGATGAAGCACAAATCGCGTCCCAGCGAGAGAAGCATCGACGTCGGTCGCGAAAACGTCGGCCCTGCCTTCAATGCTCGTCGACACCTTCTGCCCAGGGAAACTCTCGCCGATGTCGCGCGAGATATCGTTGTCTCTCGAGTACACCAGCGCCCCGTTTTCCTTTTCCCGGGTCTCGGCGACGAGCGAATAGCAAAACTCCCGCTTGGCCGCAATGTAATCTTCGAACGAAGAATGATAATCGAGGTGGTCACGGGTTACGTTGGTTAGCATCCCAATCTCGTAATCCAGTCCCCATATACGTTGTTGCCTCACCGCGTGAGAACTGACCTCCATGACCACCCCGATACATTTCTGATCCCTCATCTCGGACAGGAGACGGTGGAGCGTAAGCGGCTCCGGCGTCGTGTGAACGCTCGCCACGAGGCCACCCGCCACACCGTGCCCAAGTGTCCCGATGATGCCGACTTTTCCCCACTTTCCTTTCTCTATTATCGAACGAAGCAAGTGTGCCGTTGATGTCTTGCCGTTGGTTCCCGTAACGCCGAACATTCGGAGGTCTTTTCCCGGCTCGCCGTAGAACCGTGCCGCCAACCGCGCAAGTGCTTTGGCCGAATCCTGGACGACGATGTGTAGCGCTTTGTCGTCTCCTCCCGGTTTTTGACTGACTATTGCAGCGGCACCTTTTCCCAACGCGCTTTCGATAAACTGGTGGCCGTCTGTCGTGACTCCGCGAATCGCAACAAAAATGAATCCCGGCTCAACCACCCTCGAATCACTCGTCACCCCAACGATCTGGACATCGGGAACGTTTCCGTCGAACGAATCCAGCGCGCCCAGGAGGTCCCTCAGCGATCTGTTCATCGTGACCAGCTCCACACTCGTTATCCCCTCTCAACTGCCCGACTCTTGCACACAATTTTGATTACGCTGCTCTTCGACTGTGTTCCAGGCTTCGGCGACTGTGATTTGACGACACCCGTCCCGGTGATGTGGCACCGGTAGCCAGCCTCTACCGCGTGTCGCTTGGCCTCACGGATGCTCATTCCCCGCAGGTTGGGAACCCTTTTTCTCTGAGTCGACTCGGGCGAGCCATTCAACTCGAGCCGGACGACGTCGTCCCGGCTCATGGTCACTCCCGGTCCCGGAGTTTGAGAAACAACCTCGCCGCTCGTGCCCCTGCATAGAACGTTCATGTCCAGGGATCTTGCCATCCCCATGGCCGCCTCTTTTGTCAGACGAAGAAAGTTTGGCGCTTTGAGCTGCCTCTCGCCGCGTGGCTCCAGGTCCAGTGCGTTCGTGACAAGTACATCGTCGAACAGATTCGACGTGCTCGCCAGCGCGCCGCTGATCCGGGCAAACACAGGCGCCGCAGACACACCACCGAATCGGTTGTAGTGCGACGGCTCATCGAGAACGACGAGGCACGCGATCTTCGGCTGGTCATAGGGCACGAAGCCGACAAAACTCGCGAGGTACCTGTTTCTGAGATAGCCTCAGCTGGCCGACGCCTTTCCCGCTGTGCCGGTCTTTCCGCAAACTTCGAGGTAGTCAAGGCCGGCCTTCTTTCCGGTCCCCTCTTCGACTACAGATCGGCAGAAGCCACGGAGTCGCCGCGCCGTTTCCTTCGATATGACATTGCGAACCTTGATCGGTCCGAAATCCTGCGACTTCCCCGAACCTTCATCGATGATCGATTTGACGATCCGAGGCGTAACCAAAAGGCCGTCGTTAGCGACGGCTGCGTACGCATTCACCAGTTGGACACCGGTCACCGCAATTTCCTGACCGAAGGCCATTGTGATCTGCGTACGGTCGGACCACTGATCGATCGGCGCAACGAGCCCCGGCGATTCTCCGAGAAACCGGATATTCGTCTTCGCACCGAAACCAAAAAGCCGAATGTATTTTAGAAACTCGAGGGGCTCGAGCAACTGGCATGCTTTCGCCATGACAATATTGCTGGAGAAAACAAATCCCTCCCGAAACGTCAAAAAGTTGTATGGATGAGAATCCCGGATAACGGCGACTTCCATGTCAGCGCGCCCGTTCTCAGCGTTGAAAACGTCGAACGTGCGCACACGATCGGTTTCAAGAAGCGCTGCGGCGGTAATCAGCTTGAACGTCGACCCGGGCTCGAACATGTGTGAGACCGAGCGGATCGTCCACAGAGAGTCGATCGCGCAGTCCCCTTCCCGATTGCGAGGAGCGGGATACTCGGCGAGTGCGAGGATATCACCGGTCGCGCACTCCATGACGATTAGCTCGCCACTTTTTGCCTCGGTTCCGATAACCGCCTGTTCGAGTTCAAACTCTGCAATTTCCTGCAAGTCCATATCGATTGTGAGCACGATGTGCCGGCCATCGATCGGTTTCTGCTCGGCATACGTGTGGTAGCCACCCGACCGATAGGAACCGTCCCGTTGCACAATTTCCCAGCCGGGCTTTCCACGAAGCTCCGCGTCCAGTGCAACTTCGATCCCGGCTCCGCCTTTTGCGTCATACCCGACGAACCCGACGACCTTGGCTGCGATCGCCCCGTACGGGTAAACGCGGTCGGCTTCCCATTCAACAGTGACACCGCGAAGATTTCGGATACGATTACGCGCCGCTTCGGTCAGTGTGCACTGACGGTGAACCCACACAAAGTTGCTCTTGGAGCGAAGCTTTTTCTGAACGGAGGTTCGCGACATCTGAAGCTCGCGGGCGAGCACGGACACAACCTCGTTGGGCCGCTCGACTTCCCGCGGATGGATTCCGACCGAGCAAGAGCGAATACTTAACGCAAGAGGCCTTCCGTTTCTGTCGAAAATATTTCCACGAACCGCAGGAACTTCGCGGGTGACTTCCCACTGGTTTTTGCCGCGGTCGAGATAGTAGGCCCGCTCGAAGATCTGGATCTGTACCAGCCGGGCCCAGATGACGAGCGTTACGAGGACAAAGAGCGCGCCGACCGTGTGGAGACGGATTTTCTTCAATTTGCGCATTTTCACGGGGATGGGGCGCCCTCACGGTTCAGCGTGAAACCGTACGCCGCAGGCAGAGGCGGCTGCTTACTGGTGAAGTCTGCGGGCTCGAGATAATCGATCTCCTCAAACCCGACGGCAAAGCGTTCGAGGCTTCCGTCCTTCGCCTCGATCATTCCAAGCGTGTTCTTGCAATAGTTCGTGACCCGCCCGCGTGATGTCAGTCCGACGTACTCGCTCGTTAACAGGTTCAGCTTCTCTTTGTATTCGTGACGTTCGCTCTTCAGCACGGCGATCTTCTGCGACAGGGCGCCGGCATACACCTGCCCCGAAACGTAGGTCAGCAGCAACACGGCCGCGACTCCGTACACCAGGAGCGTTACCGGCGTGCGGCACTGCCCACACAACGCGGTTACGAGCAAACGGCTCAGTTTTCTATAAACTGGTTTTTTCTTCCGCGTCATAACAACTCCCCTGTCAAAAACTCGGCGGCCCTGAGGCGGGCGCTTCTCCCTCTCGGATTCTTTTCTACCTCCGCCGTTGTGGGTTTAACGACCCGACGTGTCAGAACTTTTAAGATTGCTTTGTGGGCACACGAACAAACCGGGACACTCGGCGGGCACAAGCAATCCGTGGACTCCCGCTTCATGAATTCCTGGATCATCCGGTCTTCCAGCGAGTGGTAGCTCAATGTAACCAGCCTGGCGCCTCGATTCATGTTCGCGGGTACCAGACGGAGAAACTTCTCGAGACTCCCAAGCTCGTCATTGACAGCGATCCGTATTGCCTGAAACACCTGGCTCAGGCGCCCGGGTGGCGTGTACCCTCCGCTCCCGGATTCGATGGCAACTTTGAGGTCCCGTGTCGTACTCAGCATATCGCCGTCGGCGGCTTTTTTTATCGCCCGTGCAATCCGGCCCGCCCTTCGAACCTCTCCGAACTTTTTCATTACGGCCATCAATTCTTCATGCGACGCTCTCCGGATGAACTCGAGCGCCGTCGTGCCCTCCTGCGACATGTTCATGTTCAACGGCCCGGCCAATCCGTGACTGAACCCGCGACCCGGTGTATCAAGTTGCATACTTGACACCCCCAGATCCAGCAGCACGCCGTCCACGCCACCCGCTTCGCGTAAGGTTGCGCCGATCTCTGCGTAGTTCGCGCGCACGAACGTGACGCGATTCGCGTAATCCGCCAGTGTGACCCGCGCAATGTCCAGCGCGCTCGGATCCCGGTCGATCGCTAAGAGATGCACGGCGGGGTTGGCGTTCATGATCGCCCTTGCATGACCGCCCGCCCCCACCGTGGCATCCACAACCAGACGTGAGTTCGGTGTCACGAGGTATTCGAGCACCTTGTCTAGCATCACCGGAATGTGAAAATTCGTCGCGTCCAGCATGGTCGAAATCAACCACCGGTGGGGTTGGCGTGCTAATGAAGTCCGGCATCAGAACGTCCGATCGTTTGCATTCTTGAATGCCCGGACGAGATCGGCGTACCGCTTCATCATGTTCTCCTTGCACCAGACCTCGACGTAGATCTCCATGTCGACGACGGTGACCGTACCGTTCAGCTTGCAGACGTCCCGCACGTTCTGCGGGAGAAGGATGCGGCCCTGCCCGTCAACCGTCGCTGTCTCTTTGAACATTTTCGCGTAGCGAATGGAGTCCTTTTTATCCTGGCTGGCCTCCTGTTCCCGGAGGCTCCGGATGTAGTCATCCCACTGGCGTTTTGTTCGGATTTCGAGATACGGCAGGTCAGCAAGATTGGGGATCAGGTAAAGCAGGTCCCCCTTCTTGATCTTGAGGTCGGAACGAACCTCTTTGGGCAACAGAAGGCGACCCTTGGGGTCCATCGACAGAAACGACTTCTCGTTGAAGTAGTTCAACACTTAAAGACAGCTTTTTTCAGTTTGTCTAAACTATGTTACCGAGTTTTGGGAACCATCACCACTTAAGGCCCCAGACTAGGAGTCTTTTGGGATGGGGTCAAGATCAAAATCTGCTTACACGGGTTTTTGAAGAGATTTTTGGGGAAGAGCTAACCCATTGTCAGGTAGATAAATACGAGCAGTTGTCCCCAGCAGGCGGGGGCACCGGGTGTATAGCGCGTCAAGAGCCCCCGGCCCGGAACGGACCTCGGCGCGGGGGAGCGCTGGGACGCATACTACGAGGGCTTGTCGGCCACGATGCACAGAGTGGCGGCAAGGCGGCGGATCCCGGGGAGGTGTTCGAGGAGCTTCTCGGCACTGCGGGCAAGCACAAAGAGGCCATCCGGCGTGTTCTTGAGGACGAACAGAAAATACCTGGCCCTGCGAACGTCGAAACCGGCGTCATGCAGCAGGCCGGCGACCTCTTTTTCCGAGGCGGGCAGGTGGTACCGGTACGGGTGGTAGCCGGCACGACCTATGCCTGGGGACGGGTACATCATTGTCGGGAGTTTCCTGCGCAGGCCCGGGTGCTTGACAACAAAACGCTTTGCGCGTTCCACGATGCTGTCTTGATTGGGAGTCGACAGAACGAGCCTTCCGCCTCGCCGGAGAACCCGGAAACACTCCCGGAAGACGGCCGGCCGGTCTTCCACGAATACGTGCTCGAACGTCTCCACCATCGTAATGCTCCCGAAGCAAGCATCCCTGAACGGCAACCCCGCCGCATCTGCCCCGAGCGCATCGAAGAGAATCGTGTTCGCACGGGCGATTCGTTGACCGTACGCAAACTGGTCCGTCACAAGATCGATCGCCACAGCACAAAGCCCCAGCGATGTGAGGGCCATGACGTTGTAACCCCAGGCGGATCCGATATCCAGAACGACCCCGGCATTGTCTCGCCTCAACTCCTTGTCCACTTCCACAAAACGGCGCATCATCATATGGCGCCTCCCCTTCGAACCGAGATACCAGTACCGCAGAAGGTCCGGCATTTCCTCGGGTTGCATGTCCGTTGGAACAACGAGATTGGGGAGCTCGAGTCTACCCATCGACGTGTAGTTTGTAGAGTGTGTAGTAGTACGGCCCGGGTTTTCGGATTCCGAGGTTTTCGATGCGCTCTACGCGAACACTTTCGAAGCGGTATCCGTTCATGACGCGACCGTCAAAACGATTTTTTTCCTTCTCACGGTCGATCATGAAATCGACCCTGGGGTATTTGTCGAGCGTCAGGTAGAGTCCCTGCTCAACGATCTTTTCGTAATCGTGTTCTTCTCGCAGGGCATGGGTCGTTCGATCAACAAGCCCACCGAGGTCGAGTACCGTTCGGTCCGAGTAGAACGCGAGGTATCCGATGTCGGCCGCCGCAACCACCGCTCCCTCGTTCGAGTGCTCATGCACGTACCGACCGATTCCTTTGAGGGTGTTCTTGAGATCGTACGTGAAGGCTCGCGACGGCGGCACAACGACAACCACGTAAAAAACGGCGTTTATGACCACGCTTATCGCAGCAAGGGCAAGGGGCGCTACTCGACTTAAGACTCCACCGATACGCTCACCGTCGACGATCTCTTCGAGCGCTGCGAAACCGAGAACGATGACGAACGGGCTGGTCAACAACATGTAGCGCGACAACACCTGGATGTCGAAGAGCACGTATACGAACGGAAGCGCCACGCTCCACAGAAGGATGAACCGGAACGCCGGTGAGAACAAACGTGACCGCTGCCTGAGTAACACGATTCCGAGAATCACGAGAATCAAGGCGATCCCTTCCCCGCTCGCCACGATTTTTACGACAGGCTCAAGCTTTTGCACAAACGCTATCGGGTTCAGTACGAGGCCACCGCTTTTTGCACCAGCGGTATTCGGTAGAAAGGTCCCGATATGTAGGCGCGCGAAGAGAAGCCACGGTACGATCATGGCGGAATAGATCGCGATCGATGTTGCCACAGCCGTCCAGTTTCGATTACGACGAAGTATCACGGAGAGAAGAAACACGGGGACGAGCAGGTAGGCCTCCGGCCGAAGCAGCGCTGCCAGAGCCATGAAGAACCCGAAGAACATTGCCTGTCGGCGGTTCTGGTCGGCTTGTATGGAGAAGTACCCGGCTGCGAGAATCGCCGCGACCGCCGTCGATGTTTCCATCGCAAGCGCTGTCCATCTCGCGAACCACGCGTGCCCGGCAAGCGAGAGCGCCGCTGCGATACCGAATCCGATCGACAGACCGAGTCGGCGCGCCAGAAGAAAGACGAGCCACACCGAGACGAACCCGGAGAACCAGGCCAGCACGGTGCTGACGACGATGAGTGACTCTCCGCCGCCTGTGAACCTTCCGGCCGCGGCGTGCATCAACACCCAGAGCGGGCTCGTGGTTCCGTACGATACTTCTCCCGGATTGAAACTGTACTCGCCGAGCGTGAGAATATTATCCGCGTAACGGATATGAATGTAACCGTCATCTGTGAAACCGCCGCGTAGCGGCCACAACATGAACAGGAAAACAACGAACGGAACGGCCAGGACTTTGAGGTCACCGCGCAGCATGCGATACCCCCTTCACCGTAGCGCGGTCGAGAAGTTCACAGAGTTGTCCGGTGAGTTGCTGGCGCCGGAACGCCGGCACCGGGGACAGGTCGTAGCTCGCATCCAACGTTCCTTCCCTGAATTTCTGGAACATGTCTTGAATCGTGTTGGCGATCGATTCAATTTCACCGTGATGCACGACTTCCCCCCGATGCAATTCGCGAACCAGGTCTTCCGCTTCTCCTTCTGAGGTGAGCGCCAGAATCGGGCGCCGTATCCCGATGTACTCGTACAACTTTCCCGGTACCGTCGTGTTGTATGCAGGATTCAAGTGTTTGATCAGTAGAAGTACGTGCGAGGCCCTTTCGATCGCCAATGTCTCGACGTGCGAGGCGGTGTCCCGAAACTCGACCACATCGATGAGCCCGAGCCTGATCGCTTCGGCGTCGTTCTCGCTTTCGCGGGCACCGATAAACAGAACCCGGCACAGCATTCTGGCCTCGGGCACACGCTCCAGAAACATTTTCAGCGCACGTAGAAACGGTACCGCCGTGCGCTCCTGTGTGAGCATGCCCGCGTGAGTGATTCGGAACTTCGACGCATCCGGTACAATATCCGAGACGGCTTCGATTCTTGTGTGGTCGAATCCGTTTCGAATGAGCGTCGGCCGCGCGAGGCCCGCATAACGTCTCTCCAGCAGATCCTTGTGAGAGCTGCTCGCAACAACCACCGACGCGCTTCTGCACACGCTCTCTTCAAGGTGGCGGTGAATCCTGCGGTGAAGTCCCGTCGGTGGCATGAGCAAATCGAGGTTCATCCATGGGTCGCGAAAATCCGCTATCCACGGGAGACCGGACAGCTGGTGAAGCCGTTGGCCGATCAGGTGCGTCGTCTCGGGCGGTGATGTTGAATAGATCGCGTCGAACGCCTTACTTCGGAGCACCTTACGACCTGCGCGAACACCAAACGGATACCAGCCAACATAGCTATCCGGCAAGAGGAAGAACGCGCCCGCCCGGCGAAGCCACCCGAACCCGCGACTCGATCGTTTCTGGCCTTTGGTTTTTCGCGGCCGAAGGATCGATAGGATTGACTGCCCACTCAATGTTTTCGTGCGATGGATCTCACATGTCGACGGCACGTCATCGAGCAGCAGTGGATCTTTGATCCAGAACGAACTAGACGATGGCGTAATGACGGTGGGACGCCATCCGTAGCTCTCGAGGTTTCGGACAAACCCCAGCGGCCGGTATACGCCGCCCCCTGCAGTCGGGGGGAAAAACGGAACGATCATTAGTAGCTGTTTCATGACCCGGCCACCAGAATCCTGCCGACAACTCCAGCCCCGTGTTTTCGGAGCATGGCCAGCAGCGCGTCGCGCTCATCATTCGTGAAAACCCTGAACAGCTGGACGAGCTTCCGGTACGCCACCGATCCTGCCGCGAACAGAGTGAGCCGCAGCGCGAGGTCTGCATTTGATGACGCCTCCGGTCCAACTGCCAGTACGACAATGATCGGGATTACCGAGATTCCGCCGGCAATCACGAGCCGGGCGTACAGGCCGCCCACGAAACCAAATCCAAACGGAAGCCTCGATAGACGCAATGCGACGACGAGCTGGCCGAAACTCGCACTCAGTTGTGCGACACCGACACCGATCAGACCGAACGACGTTCCCAGAAGAAGAATGAGTCCCACGTAGAGCAGCATCCAGACAAGGTCACACGTCAACGCGCCGCGAACCTGGTCGGTGGCTTTCATCACCGAAGTGATCGGCGCGGTTACGGTCGTCAGCGGCAGCGATACCGCCAGCAGCACGAGCACTGGCGAGGCCTCAATATACTCGGTGCTCGCTACCATCACAATGATCTCGCGCGAAAACAGAACGATTGGGAGTGTCAGCCAGATGGCAATCATCGAATTGAATTTTATGAAAATCCGACTCATATGTTCGACACTCCTTCCCTCGGCATCGAGCCTTGTTACCTCCGGCTGGAATGCAATCGTCGGTACGCTCAGCATCCGGTTCGCGAGACGGGTCACCCTCGCGGCGATATGAAACAGGGCCAACGTTTCGAGCGCCAGAACATGCGCCAGCAGGTAGCGGTCCACATCCGTGAACGCCAGGGCGACCGTACTGAGCGCGGTTGCCCAAAGGAGATACTGCCCCATCTTTATCCCGGACCTGGCATCATGCGAAACCGGCGACACAGCTGTGACCGGCTTGCGAAGCGCCAACGCGAGAAAGACTGGAGCGCCCACGACGGCCGTCCCGATATGAATCGTCCCGAAAATTCTAAAGAGAAGCGCTACGGTCAACTGGTCACGCTGCCAGACGATCCACCCAAGTATGAAAATCTGCGCCGTCACTTCCAGAGCGACCTGGGCCGGCAGACGACGCAGCCCCGTCAGAGCCCCGTATAATACGAGCTTCAGCGTTACGCCGAGAGTCACCGCATAGAACCAGAAGGTGACTTCCGCTGAAAACATCTCCGGCGTACCGAACGCGAGTATCCAGCCCCTGCCGACGTTGGCAAGCAATCCAAGCGCGGCCAGCAGAACGACCGAGGCGACCATCGAACCGAAGCCCAGCATCGCGGCGTGCCGGCTGCGGCGGTAGACTTCCTGCACAGGAAGAAAGCGAACCAGGACTGCCGGCAGTCCGTTCGCCGCCAGCATGGCCAGCAGCAACGACAAGCCACGCAGGGATGCAAACAAACCGAAGTCATCTCTGGAAAGGAAACTGGCGAGTAACTTGACCTGAACGAGAGTGACCAACGTCATCACGACCGTCTGAACGACGAGCGCGCCTGTATTAGACAGGAATCGGGACTCACCCGGACGACTTGTCGCATCAGCGTTCATGATTCACGACCCTCTGAAAGTGCGAAGAACACGAGACGCTACGCGCGCTCCTCGCGAACGCCAAGTCAGCGACCGATACGAATAGAGCTCGCCGCCAATCGCCTCCTTGTATTCGATGAGCGATGGTTTACCCAGGCTCGCACCAAGATTGTACGAAGTGAACCCGTTCTCGCACGCGTGCTCGATGCACTTGCTGTAGAGTAGTGTGCTGGCCTGAACGCCACGACTGTCCTCGCTCGTGACACCGTTCCAGGCGATCACGGCGTCGCCGAAATAGAAGTTCATGTGTCCGCCGAGAAGCGTTTTGTCAAGAAACGCGAGGAAGAGCTTCACATTCTTCCGGTCGAACAGATTCAGGAACAGTGACTCGGGCAAACAGATCCTCTGTTGCCACGCGGCGATACGGCTCCTGTAGATGGCGTAGTATGCGCGCACGTCATCATGCGTCCGCGCTTCTGACACCGTGAGCCCTTCGCGAATGGCCTTGCGTGTCTGGCGTCGTTTCGATTTCTCGAATGCGTCCGACCACAGCGTTTCGAAGTCCGGGGTCAACTGCAGGATATGTGTCGTGTTTTCCTCTTTGTGCACGCCGGTGCTGTCGACGCGGTTGCCGAAGTCTACGAGTCCGACTTCGAAGACGTTTTTCGCCTTGCGCAGTTCGAAAAAGTGTTCGGCAAGCTGTTTGAACTCATTGTCCGTTCGCGCAACGGGACCTCCATACGTCCCCAGTGGATTCGACCACATGGCTTCGAACGGTCCCCTTCGGCGCACAAAAAATGGAAGGTACCCTACGACCTCATCGGCCTTCGTGGCGACGAGACATCGCACATCCATGGAAGTTAACCAGTGTGAAAGGGGTTCGAGCCAGCTGCTGGTCTGGTAGAAGGTAGCGGTCGGCGAGCTCACGCAAAACTCATCCAGACCATCGGGGATTCCATCAACGATCTCAATGTGCATGAGAGAAGCGCGTATCAGCTCTTACCCATCTGGGCGTCGGGAATAATCGATCCGAGAAAATCGTAGATCCCGGCCTCGTCTCCACGCTCCGTAAGATCCCTCAACCGCCCGAGTACCATTTCGGTTTCCCAACCGTCGGGGAGCCGGGGCTGGGAGCAGAGAATGTAGTCGTGGGAAGAGTCAGACGTCTCTTCCTCCTCCACAATAAGGTCTTCGTGAAGTTTTTCCCCCTCCCGAAGCCCCGTTATCTCGATCTTGATGTCGTCGTCCGCCCGCAGTCCGTGCATCGCAATCAGGTCTTTCGCCATCTCGAGGATTCGGATGGGACCTCCCATCTTCAGGATGAAGACCTCGCCTCCCTCTCCCATGAGTGACGCCTGTACGACCAGCATGCAGGCCTCGTTCAACGTCATGAAAAATCGTGTCGCTCGTTCGTCACTGACCGTCACCGGCCCACCTGACCGGATCTGATTGATGAACAGCGGGACCACGCTTCCCCTGCTTCCCAGGACGTTACCGAACCGGACGGTTATCAAGCGTGTTTTGTGCGAGTGCCCGTTCGCGTCGACCATGAGGTACTCGGCAACACGTTTCGTCGCGCCCATCACACCCTGCGGCCTGACGGCCTTGTCCGTGGACAGCATCACGACGCGACCCACTCCGGATTCCCGAGCGGCGTGGATAACGTTGGCCGTTCCAAAAACGTTGTTCTTGACCGCCTCCTCCGGGTAAGCCTCCATGTAGTGCACATGTTTGTGGGCGGCGGCATGGTAGACAAACTCCGGGTTGAACCGGCTGAATGTTGTCGCCAACCCACGACGATCCCGAATATCCGCAATGATGCTGCGTACCGGCAGTGACGGGAACATGGAGCGGATTTCCTGCTCGATATTGTAAATCTGATTTTCTCCGCGCCCGACGAGTTGAAGCTCTTCGAGATCGAATCGACCCACCTGCCGGCAAATCTCCCCCCCGATCGAACCGCCAGCACCCGTCACCATCACGCGCTGCCCGGCGAGCTTATCGCGAATGGCGCCGCCATCGAACTCGACCGTCTGACGCCCGAGGAGGTCTTCGGGATGGACCTCGCGAAGCTGTTCGAGCCCGACCGATCCACGAATGATCTCGATCAGTCCCGGAACGATTCTGAACTCCACCCCGGCATCACGACACAACCGCACGACGCGCCGGACCAGGTCCCGACCGCCGGAGGGCACGGCCATGATGACGTCATCCACGTTCGTGCTGGAAACAACTTCGAGGAGTGTATCTATCGCACCGATCACCGTAAAGCCTTCGACCGACTTTCCGTGAAGAGATACATCGTCGTCGAGAAAGCCCACTACCTCCAAGCCGCTCTGTGGGTGCGCGGAGATTTCGCGGACCATCATGCTGCCGGCCTCGCCTGCACCAATAATAAGGACGCGTTTTTTCATGACGTGATTCGCTGGCGCGCTTTACTGGAGAAGAGCGATTCTCTGAAACTTGACCCCGGATGAATCACTGATTCGCACGATGTAGACACCGCTCGATGCAAGCACCTCATCGTTCGCACCCAGTGTCGTCAGATTCCAGACGACGCCCTCTGACTGACTCACACTCGTACTATGAATCAACTCACCTTCCAGTGTAAAGATCTCAACGAGGACGGTCGAGCTGATGTTGGCGATACGCAGTTCACTGTCGCCACGCCCACCGAGGATAGGATTGGGGTACACGTACGCGTCACTGATCTGAAGCCCCGCGCTCGGCTGGCCCACGTTACTGATATCGAACTTGGATAGCCCGACGGCGGTGGCGATGTAGAGAATATCGTCTGTCGGGTGCATGACTAGCCACCTGCAGTTCTCATGGACGATCGGCGATACGGCATCGAGGCCGAAAAAGTCCGACAGCTGTGTCTGGTACGCGAGCGGTGTCGTATACGAAAGAATGTCATTGTCGTCGTCGCGGGCGATCCGGTTGAGACCGAGCGTCGTCCCGACCCAGAGATTCTCGTCACGGTCAAGCACGAGCTTTGTGACGGTAGCACCGAGAAGTCCTACGCCGCTGCCACGATTGGCAGGGATGTTATTCAAGAAGGCACCACTCGCATCGAATTTGTAGAGCCCGTTGGCGATGGTGCCGACCCACAGAACACCGTCGCTGCGAAGTGCAATCGACAGGATATCCGATGCCAGGTTCCCGCCCACGACTGCGAATGGACTCCCCCACGAATCGTCGCTGAAGTTGAACAGGTTCGCCGTATCGTACCCGCCGCTGATCCACCGTTGGACGCCTGTTTCGAAGTGAGCCACATACGTCACGCCGTCGGGACCGAAGGCGACGTCGCTGATGCGCCCGCTGATCATCGTCCCCGAGAAAGCTCCGGCTTCAACCGAGGTCGGGTTGACTTGCCGCCACGCGGATTTGTCGGTGCTGAGAATGCTGATCCCCCACCAGTCGTCGGGGACCGGCTGGCCAGAATTATGATCCGAAAGCATCCAGCGATTGCCCTCGGGGTCCTCAGCCATACTGAAGATTCGCAGAGACCCGAGGCCGTCTAAACCGCCGTCGCCAACGCTGTCGTGGGCCCAGACGTCGTTGCCGTAATCTTCGTCGAGCTGATCCTGCAGCTCATCGAGTTTGAACGATGTGGGCAGCGTATTGGGCGGTGTGCAGAACCACTTGGAGCCCTGTGAGTCGGCGAGAAGTCCAAAACTGAAAAACCGCGTACTCAGCTCGTTTGGCCCGGACGCCATGTTGTAGTTGAACCATTTTCCTGCCGGACCGAGCTTGCCAACACCGAAATTTGTACTCGCAACCCAGACAGAACCGTCGATGTCGACGGACATACGCAACAGGTTGTTTGCAGGAGGTCCGCCCGTACTGATTTCCGAAACCGTCCCGTCGAAAAACCCGATATGAATTCCGCGTGCCTGCGATGGCTGCCCTGCGCCGATGAAGAGATCCCCACCCGGAACGGATATGAGTGCGCGAATCTGAGAAATAGTATGGACCAGATTGTACTTCAAATACACCGACAAGAGGTCGTGCCGCGTCCACCCCGTCCCGTCATTCTCCCAGAAGTACCGCGTTGCTCCTGCGCGGAGCGTCTGACCATCAAAACTGAGGGAAAAAACCGACTCGCCGGTGAGCCCCTGCGGGTTCCACGTGTTCCCCGACTCGTCGTACCAGGCGATGCCGTTCGCCGTTCCCACCCACAGGACCGTATCATCACGAACGAACGTTCTCGCGTCCGGGTCCGGCAGACCGGTGGACGCCTGCTGGACAAGACCAAAATTATCAATGAATACGACGCCACTGTCCGTTGCTACCCACGCGCGGTCGCCGTCCGCAAACACGTCGTAAATAAATTCGCTTGGTAGCCCGTCTGATTTCTCGAAGCGCGCCGCCGAAAACCCGGAAACCAACACTCCCGCACCGCTCTGGGTGCCGTAAAGGATCGAGTCTCCCCACGCGCTCAGTGACGTGATGCGGTCGTCGACGATCCCGTTAAACGTGTTGCTGAACGCCGTCACGTCGTATCCGCCCGAGACCGGATCAAGTCTTGCGACTCCCGAATCGAACGTACCGACCCAGATACTGCCTGCGTTGTCGAAGATAAGGGATGTCAGGTTGTTGGAAGGAAGTCCGCCCGTGTTCGTGAACTTGTCGATGTTACCATTCGAAGGATTGTATATTATGAGACCGCCAGTGGTCGCCATGTAGAGTTCACCGTTGTAAAGAACGATGTCCGACACGAAACTCGCGCTGACATGGCTGGTCCACTCCCCCGCCGCACCTGCCGTCCCGGCCGGCAACAACAACGCAAGGATGACCAATACTGTTATCGTTTTCGGAGATCTTTTCATGGGTACCTCGTGCGATTACGCTAGGGGTGGTGCTTCAACCTCAGAACACGCTTTTTTCCGAACAGAATATTGGGCATGGACGTAACGAGAATCTTGAGATCCTGGATGAATGACCAGTTGCGCGCGTACTTGGCATCCTGCGCAAGTAGTTCCTCCATAAGAATTTCCTCGTTGCGGCCGAATCTCCAGAACCCGGTCACACCCGGACGCAGATCGAACCGGAAGCGGGGGCCGAGCATTTTCGACTCGGAGGCCGGAAACGGATAGGGTCCGACCATGCTCATCTTGCCGATCACAACCAACCAGAAAAGGGGTAAGTTTACGATATCAGAGGGGCCGTTAGAACTTCCTGCCATCGGTAGCATAAATGGTTTGCCACCCAACCCGAGCCTCTCATCCGATGAGTAGGCTTTGCCACCCCGTATTGAAGCGTACACGAAGTATAGCATACTGAACGGTGCCGACACCACGAGAAAACCCAGTCCCAAAACCATGTCAAGCAACCGCTTCGCGAGTCGATCCACTACATAGCGCGTATCGCGACGGTACGCTATCGCGGGCCGGCCAGCCAGATCGGTGACCTCGGCCTGGTGAATGACCATGCCCGCGTAGTCGGCGACAACCGTTACGTCGAGGACCCGGCGGCGTGCCGTCGTAACGAAATCGGCGACCTCCTCGTCCGATACGGCACCGGGAACGAAAATGACTTCCTGAATGCGATACCGGTCGACCATCGCATTGAGTTCGGCAAGCCCCTCCCAGGTCCCACCCGGCCCTTTTCCCGATCCGCTGTCGACGATACCGACGACTTCGACCCCGAGAGCCGGATCGGCCATCAGTCGCTTTTCGAGCTCGTTCGCACGCTCGGGAGTCCCGACAATGCAAACGCGTTTCAGATCGATCTTCTGCTTGAGCAACTTTCGGTGCGAGCGACGAATCAACTGGCGAAAAGACCAGTCATACATGATTGCGAACGGCACGAGA